>JBIOXZ010000087.1:0-18424 GCA_044869895.1 Actinomycetota bacterium
CCGCGCTCACCGCAGAGAGCATCGCGCGCGCCCCGAACGTGGGCACGAGCCCCGCAGGCGTGGCCGGGGTCCAGATGCGTGGCTTCGAGCGGTTGCCGTGGCGACGGATCATCCTCGTCGTCCTCGGAATCGCGATCGTGCTGGTCGTTGGGATGGGAGCGTGGAAGACCCTCTCCCTGAGCGGAGCGGAGGGGGGCTACTCGGGCGCCGCGTGGCGCGATTTCGTGGTCGAGGGAGTCTCGCAGGGCGCGATCTACGCGATGATCGCGCTCGGGTACAGTCTCGTCTACGGCATCCTGCGGATGATCAACTTCGCTCACGGCGAGGTGTTCATGGCGGGGGCGTTCGGCTCCTACTTCTTCGCCGACGCGTACGGGAAGAGCGGCTTCCTCGACCGGAATCCGGTTCTGGCGCTCCTGATCATCACGGGCGTCGCGATCGGGATCTCCGTGGGAACAGCGGTGCTGCTGGAACGTCTCGCGTACCGGCCATTGCGAAACGCCCCTCGGCTGGTCCCTCTCATCACCGCGATCGGTGCTTCGCTGTTCCTCCAGAACGTCTTCCGCGGCTTCTTCGGACCACAGCCGTATGGGTACCCCAAACCGCAGCTCCTGACCGGCGGCACCACCCTCCTGGGCGTTCCCATGACGCGCGTGCAACTCCTGGTGATCGTCGTCGCCGTCCTCTCGATGGTGGCGCTCCAGCTGTTCGTCGCCCGGACCACGACGGGACGCTCGATGAGGGCGGTGGCGCAGGACTCGGAGATTGCGAGCCTCATGGGCATCAATGTGGACAGGGTGATCGTGATCACGTTCGTCATCGGAGGAATCCTCGCCGGGATCGCAGGTGTGCTGTTCTCGCTCACCTTCGGACAGGTGCAGTTCACGATGGGGTTCCGGCCGGGCATCGCCGCCTTCACGGCAGCGGTGCTCGGCGGGATCGGCAGCATCGGCGGCGCGGCGTTGGGGGGCTTCCTGATCGGCCTCCTCCGTGCCGTGGGGCCGCCTCTGATCCTCACCGGCTTCGGGATCCCGAGCGTCTTCTCGATCCGCGACGCCTTCGTCTTCCTGGTGCTGGTCCTCGTGCTGGTCTTCCGCCCCGGGGGCCTGCTCGGCTCGGGGGAAGCTGAGAAGGTGTGATGGACATCCGAAGCTGGATACGCACCGGGATCGTCGCCGGGTTCGTCACGATCTTCCTCGCCCTCGTGGGACTGATCGGCCGGTTCGTCGACCTGAACCTCGTGGGCGAACAGGTGACCTTCGCGCGGCTGGTGCTGATCGCGGCCCCGTTGGTCGCCGGACACGTCGTGACCCGACCCCGGATCCGGGCGGGGGAGCGACACGCGCTCGCGCCTCGCGACGCGATCGTCGCGGGTGCCGTCTCCGGAGCCACCGCCGGCCTCGTGTTCGGCATCGCCGTCGTGGCGGCCGACGCGCTCGGCATCGACCGGATCCGCTCCGTCTTCCTGAACGTCTCCCAGTCGCTGATCGACTTCGTCACGTTCGGACAACCGCCCGTGGTGGGTGCCGTGATCTTGACCGCGGTGTCCGCAGTGGCCGGCGGCCTCGCCGCCGGTCTGCGGGTCACGCCGATCGCCGTGCGCCGGCCCCTCACGACCGCCGTCTCCGCGATCCTGGTGTTCGGGTTCCTCCAGCGGATCATCCCGATCGCGTTGGATCAGCTCGACCTCGAGCGGGACTGGCTGTACAGCCGATCGATCGGCGGCCTCACCTGGCTCGGCGCCATCGCGGTGGCTGCGGCGGCGGCGGGCCTGTCCGTCCTGAACGCCCGGAAGGGCCGGGAGCTGCGGGCCCGACTGTTCTCGACGGGTGAGGAGAGGACCCGCGCCGCTCCGGCACAGCTCGTCCTCGTGCTGGTCCTCGTCGTCGTGCTCGTCGCCATCCCGTGGGTGGTGGGCGAGGTGATCTCCCAGGTGCTCGGGACGGTGCTGATCTACGTGCTCCTGGGGATCGGCCTGAACATCGTCGTGGGCTACGCCGGGCTCCTCGACCTCGGGTACGTCTTCTTCTTCGCGGTGGGCGCGTACTCGACCGCGTTGCTCACCGGCGCAGCGCTCAACACGTTCACGGGATCGGGTCCGCCGGCGTTGTCGCTCGACCTGAACTTCTATCTCGCCATCCCGATCGTGCTGGTGATCGCGGCCGGCGCGGGTCTCCTGATAGGCGCCCCGGTGCTCCGCCTCCGCGGCGACTACTTGGCGCTCGTGACGCTGGGGCTCGGCGAGATGGTCACGGTGCTCGTCAGGAGTCCGTGGCTTGTCCCGCTGGTCGGCGGTCCGAACGGGATGCGAGGCGTGTCCGACGCGGCGATCGCCGGCTTCGCCTTCCGGGAGCCACAGCACTTCTACTACCTCGCGCTCGGCTTCGTGCTCCTGGCCGTGTTCGTGTCGTCGCGGCTCTCGGCGTCCCGTATCGGACGGGCGTGGACGGCCATGCGAGAGGACGACCAGACCGCGGAAGCGATGGGCGTGAACACGACGCGCTTCAAGCTCTTGGCCTTCGCCATGGGGGGCGCGATCGGGTCGCTGGGCGGCTCGATGTTCGCCGTGCAAATCGGCTCGCTCACCCCCGCGAGCTTCGAGGTCACCGTGTCGATCCTCGTGCTGGGTCTGGTGATCCTCGGCGGGCTGGGGAGCCTGCCCGGGGTCGTGGTCGGCGCGCTCGTCCTCGTAGGCCTGCCCGGTCTCCTGCGTGAATTCGAGGAGTACCGGGGGCTCGCGTACGGCGCGGCCCTGGTTGCCGTCATGATCCTCCGCCCGCAGGGCCTCGTCCCGAACGTTCGCCGGAGCCGCGAGCTGCAGGAGGAGGAGCGGGCCCAGGACCAATGGGGGCATGAGAAGGAGGCCGACGTGGCCGCGGTCGGGGGGATGGTGCCGTGAGCGAGGCTCCATCCGTTCTTGAAGTCCGCGGCCTCGAGAAACACTTCGGAGGTCTCTACGCCCTCACCGGGCTCGACATGGAGGTCCGCGAAGGCGAGATCGTGTCAGTGATCGGACCGAACGGCGCGGGCAAGAGCACGCTGTTCAACACGATCACCGGACTGTACGGCCCGGACGGCGGCGATGTTCAGTTCGAGGGGCAGAGCATCGTGGGGCTGAAGCCATCGCAGATCACCCGACTCGGCATCTCCCGGACGTTCCAGACCGTCCACCTGTTCCCGAACATGACGGTGCTGGAGAACGCCATGGTCGGCCAGCACTCCCGCTCGCGGGCCGGGGTGTTGGGCGCGGTCCTGCGACTGCCCGGCCAACGGAACGAGGAGGAGCGAGTCCGTGGGAAGGCCCGGGAGGCCCTTTCCTTCTTCGGTCGGCGCCTCTCCGGCTACCGCCACGAGCAGCCGGCCTTCACCCTCTCGTACGCGAACCGGCGGCGCCTGGAGATCGCGAGGGCCATGGCCACAGAGCCCAAGCTCCTCCTCCTGGACGAGCCGACGGCCGGCATGAACCCCACCGAGACCCAGGAGCTCACCGACCAGATCTGGCGCCTGCGGAAGGAGCGCGGCTTGACCATCCTGGTGATCGAGCACGACATGCGCGTGGTCAAGGGCGTCTCCGACCGCGTGATCGCCCTGGACTACGGCAAGAAGATCGCCGAGGGCACGTACGATGAGGTCGCCCACGACGAACGGGTCATCGAGGCGTACCTCGGGAGGAAGGCGTCGGCGTGAGCGAGAACGGCCGCACGCCCCTCCTGGAGCTCAGGAACGTCAGCACCCACTACGGCCTCGTCGCCGTGCTTCGTGACGTCGACATGGAGATCTACGGCGGGGAGATGGTCTGCTTGCTCGGGGGCAACGCGAGTGGCAAAACGACCACGTTGAAGACCATTCTCGGGTACGTGACGCCGTCCGACGGTCAGGTGGTGCTTGACGGCGAGGTCGTGTCCGGGCTATCCACGACCGAGGTCGTGAAGCGGGGGGTGTCGATGGTCCCGGAGAACCGCCGCCTGTTCCCGGACATGACCGTGGACGAGAACCTCCAGCTCGGGGCGTACCTTCGGAGAGACCGGAGAGGGGTCGAGGAGATCCGCGGCGTAGTCCTCGAGACCTTTCCTCGGATCCGCGAACGGCTCAAGCAGAAGGCGGGCACCCTCTCTGGAGGAGAGCAGCAGATGGTCGCGATGGGCCGCGCCCTGATGGCCGATCCGAAGGTCCTGCTGATGGACGAGCCCTCGATGGGCCTCGCGCCGATCCTCGTCGAGCAAGTGTTCGAGATCATCAAGAAGATCCGGAGGTTGGGGAAGACGGTCTTCGTCGTTGAGCAGAACGCGAACATGGCCCTGTCGATCGCCGACCGCGGCTACGTGTTGCAGACCGGCCAGGTCGTGCTGGCCGACACGGCCCAGAACCTGCTGAACAATCCCCTGATGCGGGAGGCGTACCTGGGGGAACTGTGAGCGCGTTCCCCTTCATCGACGCCGACCGACTGGGCAGATTGCTCCCCATGGAGGCCGCGGTCGATGCTCTCGAGACGGCGTTCGGCTCGGGTGCGCTCCCGGCTGCACCACTCCGAACCCACATCGAAACGGAGGCGGGCTCGCTCGTGGCGATGCCGGCCACCGGGCCACAGGGGACGGGGGTCAAGCTCCTCACGATCACCTCGGGCAACCCTGAGATGGGGCACCCGCTCATCCAGGGGCTGTACGTCCTGTTCTCTCTTGGGACCCAGGAGCCAGAAGCGGCCATCGACGGCGCGGCCCTCACGGCCCTTCGCACCGGTGCGGTCTCCGGCCTGGCCACGCGGTACCTGGCGCGCGAGCAAGCGGCACGCCTGGTGATCTTTGGTGCCGGGACGCAAGCCGGGTCGCATCTGGAAGCGATGCTCGCGGTTCGCCCGGTCGAGACGGTGACGTTCGTGTCCAGGACGGCGGGCCGGGCGGAGGCGCTGGCGGGCTCGGCGCGGGGGATGGGCGTGACGGCGGAGGTTGGCGGGCCGGACGCGGTCGGTGCTGCCGACATCGTGTGCACATGTACGACGAGTCCCACGCCGGTGTTCGAAGGATCGCTCCTGTCCGCGGGGTCCCACGTGAACGCGGTTGGTGCCTACACGCCGGAGACCCGCGAGCTCGACGACGATGCGATCGTGCGTGCCCGGGTGGTGGTCGAGACCAGGGAGGTGGCCCTGGCCGAGGCAGGTGACCTCCTGATCCCGCTCGGGGCGGGATCCATCGGACCGGACCACGTGGTCGCCGATCTCTCGGAGGTCATTCGGGGCATGACGGTTCGTCGAAGCCCCGAGGACGTCACGGTGTTCAAGTCCGTCGGTGTGGCCTTCGAGGACCTCGTGGTGGCCCGTGCCGCCGTGGACCGGCTGGGCGAATGACCGAGACCGCCGACGTGGTGGTGGTTGGCGGGGGGGTCGTCGGGGCCAGCGCCGCCTACCACCTGGCCGCGGTCGGGGCCGGTCGCGTCCTTCTGCTTGAACGGGAGGATACCCTTGGGAGGGGCTCGACTGGCGCCTGCGCGGGCGGTTTCCGCCACCAGTTCTCGAGCGAGATCAACATCCGGCTGTCGCTGGCGAGCGTCCCGATGATCGTGTCGTTCCGAGAGACGCACGGCATCCCACTCGACGTCCATCAGGACGGCTACCTGTTCCTCGTCCGGAGCGAGGCGTCGTGGCGGTCGTTCGTGGCCGCGGCAGAGCTCCAACGTGGGTTCGGCGTCGACGCTCGGCTGCTTCAGCCGGAGGAAGCCGGAGCGCTCGCTCCCGGCCTCAGCCTGGATGGGATGATCGGCGCGACGTTCTGCCCGGACGACGGGATCGCCGATCCCTCTGGGTTGACGGCCGGCTACGGCACCATCGCCCGAGGTGCCGGCGCCGAGCTGCGAACGGGCGTCGACGTGCGCAAGATCCTCACGGACGGAGCCGGGGTGACCGGCGTCGAGACCAGCGAGGGTCCGGTCATGAGCCGCATCGTCGTGAACGCGGCGGGGCCTTGGGCCGGCCTCCTGGCGAAGACGTGTGGAGTGGTGCTACCGCTGGAGCCGGTACCTCGCACCGTCGTGGTGACGGGGCCCTTCCCGGGAACGCCCGACCGCAAGACCCTCGTCGTCGACGCGGACACCAGTTTCTACTTCCATCGAGAAGGGCCCGGTGTGCTGATGGGTATGGGCAGCCCCAAGGAGCGAGCGTCCTTCGACACGACGGTCGACGAGACAGCGGTGGCGAACGAACTGATCCCCACCGCGATCCGGGTCTTCCCGCCACTCGAGCGAGCGGGGATCGCCCGCACGTGGGCCGGGCTCTACGAGATGACTCCCGACCGCCACCCGATCATCGGACCGGTCACGAGCTCCACGGGGCTGTACCTGGCCTGTGGGTTCAGCGGCCATGGGTTCCAGCACGCGCCGATCGTCGGCAAGCTGCTGGCCGAGATGATCGTAGATGGCGAGGCGAGGACGGTCGACGTCTCGGGCCTCTCGCTCGACAGATTCGAGCGAGGTGACCTCGTCCGGGAGGCCCACGTGGTCTGATCGGTGCCGGGGGAGGGATTCGAACCCTCACGGGCCGAAGCCCAGCGCCTTTTGAGGACGCCGAGTCTACCTGGTTTCTCCACCCCGGCCGATCCCAGTCTATCCGGGCGGGCGGCTGGTTCAGGACTTGGGCCCAATGACTCGGTCGAGCTTCGTGACGTCGGGACGGCGTGCGACCGAAATGGCGTTCCATCGCATCCTTCGGAAGCCGACGCCGTACGTGTCGCAAGCATCACAGAAGATCTTCAGGATGTCGGACGACTTATTCGTGAAGATATACCTGGGATATTCGACCCCGTTTATGCGGTTCAGCGACCGGCACCCATCCGAGTGGATAAGCCCGCGCAGCAAGCAACGGGCCTGTCTATCCGCGATTACCTTCTGCCAAGGAGCGAGCTCGATCCGACGGAAGCTTTCGTCCCGTTCCGTGCTGCGGAAAGAGGCACGGCCAATGTTGCCGATACGAAGAGATCTCGACGCATCCCACTCTCTGAAGGACTTCCACCCTTCCGGTCCTATGGACCATGCCGACGGTACGAGTGGCCTCCTGAATCATGGCTGGGTAACGGGCATCGAGCACGATTCGCAACCGGTACGCGCGAGGATGTCTTGAGATGCAGCCGTCCCCAAGGTAGAGACCCAGGAGGTAGGCGTAGGAAGATTCGTCTGAGATTGCGCCGCCGCATCGTGGGCAATCAATCGCTGGGGTCGTTTGACGTTCACCGGGTCGCCCCTTCCGTCGCCAGTCGCGCACCGTCGATCTCAGGATCCCAGTCAACGCGGCCATCCGTGCATCGCCGAATCCCTCACGGATCAGCAGGGATACATGATCGAACTGATGCCCGGGGCGCATCTCGCATTCCAGTCTCGAGACTCCGAAAAGAGCGTACTGAGGAGTACTGACACACTCGATCGACGCCGGGTGACGTGGGGCGGGCGGACATACACTCGAAGGACATGCGTAGGTTCGCAATCAGGCCGGCTTCGAATGGGGCACGAAGGCCCTCCCTCGTCATCGGCCTGCTTCTGATCTCCGTCTCAAGTTGCACTGGCGTCGAGCCCGGGTCTCCGGGAGCTCCCCCTTCCCTGTCGCGCCCCCAGGTGCACCTGAAGATCGCATTCCTCGAGAATCTGTCATCGGATGAGGTGGCCGTGCGGTCGGCTCCTGCGTTCCAGGGGGCGAAGCTGGCGTTCGACACGGCCGCGCTCGGAGATGGCCTCCCCGTCTCGGTCGAGCTGATCAGCGTCGACACGGGCGGCGATGCCGCGAAGGCTTCGGCCGCGGCCCGAGAGATCGTGTCGGACCCGGCCTTCGTGGGGGCCATCGGGGCCCCTTCCTTGACCGAGCGGGAGCAGTCGGCGGCCGGGGACCTTCTCGACCGCGGAGGCCTGCCCACACTCACGCTGTCGCCCCTGGGCCCGAACCTATCGAGCCGGGGATGGACGGCTTGGCGACGAACCGTGGCGGACGTGACGATGGAAGGACGTGCGATCGCGGAGTTCGTCGACTCGGTCCCGTCGCCGCGACGGGGGGCCTGCGTGCTGGGGGACGGGAGCTCCGGGTCCAGGTCTCTCCTCGGAGCGGTCGCCGCCTCCACCACCTCCGATGTGGTTCTTCGGTGGCACACGGATGCGACGGAGACGGGCTTGCTCCGTGTCGCCCGGGCCGTCTCGGGAGCTCGGTGCGGGACCGTCGTGTGGGGCGGGTCGTCGACCGTCGGCGGGCTCGTTCGCCGGGCCCTCCATGAAGCGGGGGCCGGAAGGATCTCCTTCGTGGGGGGCGACGCCATGAAGGACCCGGTGTATCTGGCAGTTGCCGGGCGAGCCGGCCTGGGAACCGTGGCGGCATGCCCCTGTGCGGACCTGTCCACTGCGACCGACCTCGCGTCCCAGCGGTTCATCCAGGACTACCAGGCGGACTTCGGGGTGCCACCGGGGGCCTACGCCGCCGAGGCCTGGGACGCGGCCGGGATGTTCGTGCGGGCCCTCCGGGCCGGAGCGCCGTCCGGTGCGAAGGTCCTGGCGTTCCTGAGGGAGACGGAAACGTACCGGGGCCTGGCCGGCACCTACGTGTTCCAGCCTGACGGCGAGCTGACCCGGTCGTCCGTGCGAGTGCGTCTGTTCCGGGACGAGGGAGGACGGTGGATCCCCCTCCGGACACCGGCCGCCACCCGCGCCGGGTGAGGCCTCGCGCGCCGCTTGCACGTGCCCGGGATAAGCGGAACGATGGCTTCTTCCACCATAATGGGCCGGTCTGACCCCGGGCAGGACTGGGGATCGCGCCTCATACGAGTAAGGAGGGGGACCTTGAGGAATCGCCTGATCGGAATCGTGGCCGCGCTGGCCGTCTGCGGGCTGATCCTGGCGGCGTGCGGCGAGGAGGAGACGCCCGGCGGGGGCGGAACCGCGACGACCGCCCCTGCGTTCGAGAGCGAGCTCATCACATCCGGCGTCCTCACCGTCGGATCCTGTCTCGACTACAAGCCCTTCGAGTGGGTCGCGCAGGGGGATCAGAAGGGGTTTGACGTCGATCTGACCGAGGAGATTGCCCGGCGACTCGGGCTCAAGGTGGACTGGATCACCGCGAACTTCAACACGATCTTCACAGCTGTAGCCGGGCACAAGTTCGATATGGTCGCTGCCGCGGTGACGGCCACTGGGGATACCGGTCAGGAGCGAGCGCAGACGGTCAGCTTCTCAAGTTTCTACTACAACTCCCGACAATCCATGGCCGTGAACCCCGATGCGCGACCGGACCTCACGTCTACGGACCAGCTCGGTAACGGTGACTCGGTCGGCGTGCAGAAGGGCACGACGGGGAAAGCCTGGGCGGAGGAGAACCTGGCGCCCAAGGGGGTGGAGATCAGGACCTACACCGCCGCGCCGGATGCGTTCCGGGACCTCCAAGCCGGGAGAGTGGACGCGGTGATCAACGACGAGCCTGCATCGGCTGCCATCGTGACAGACTTCCCGCCGACCAAGGTGGTCCAGCCCATCGATACGAACGAGAAGTACGCGCTGGCGTTCGCGAAGGACACGCCTAATCTCCTGGCAGCCGTCAACCAGGCAGTGGCGGACATCATCAAGGACGGGACGTACGAGAAGATCTACGCCAAGTACTTCCCCGGCGCACCGGTGCCGGAAGAGTTCCAGCCTTCCACGTAAGACAGCAGGAGGCATGGTCAGGGCCCGCGTCCACCAGGACGCGGGCCCTCCCATTCGTACCTGAAGGAGGGGGACCGATGGCAGAGACGGTACGAAGAAGCGAGGCAGGTCCGGGGGCTGTGGCGCCGAGGACCGGGCCGCCCGACGTCAGGGGGACATCCTCCCCCTGGGCGAGGAGCATCTTCGCTGCTGGCATCGCGGCCCTAATCCTCGTGATGGGAGGAGTCGCCCTCGTGCAGGTCGCGTACGCCCTGCAGGGTGGCAGGATCACCTCCGGGTGCCGAGCCGTCGGACTCGTCCCGTTCAAGCCTCAGACCGCGACGTCTCCGGCAGCGGGGATCAGAGGGGCTGAAGGTGTGTGCAACATCGTCGAGGCGGCCCAAGCCACGCCCACCACGTTGCTCCTGTGGCTCGGGGTTGCCGTCGGGGTCGTTGCTATCGCGGCGGGGTTCGGTACGTACAAGCGTATGGATTCGCGCCTCAGACGCGAGCATTGCATCACCGGCGCCGTGCTCGGCATCCAGGCTGTGGTCATCGGCGCCTTCCTCCTGTGGTTCCGGCAGGGGCGGGTCGATCGATTCGCCTCGCAATTCCTGAACTTCGAGCGGCTTCAGGGCTATTGGTTGGGTTTCATCCGCGCGGCGAAGAACACCCTCTTACTTGCATTCGGCGGCGAGATCGGCGGGATCGTCGCGGGACTCATCTTGGCAATGCTGGTCATCTCGTCCCGCCGGGCCGTTCGGGCCCCTGCTCGAGCGTACATCAACTTCTTTCGCGGAACCCCTCTGCTCTGGCAGCTGTCGTTCTTCTACTTCGGAATCGTGCTGGGTCTCGACCTGCCGTTGGGTGTGTTTGCGGCAGCGATCATCGTATTCATCCTGAACACGGGCGCGTATGCGGCCGAGGTATTTCGCGCCGGCATCCAATCGATCGAACGCGGACAGATGGAAGCCGCCCGTTCGCTCGGAATGACCTACCTTCAGGCGATGCGCTTCGCGATCGTCCCGCAAGCAGTCCGCCGGGTCATCCCGCCTCTGATGAATGAATTCGTCATCCTCATCAAGGATACGGCGCTCGTGCTCGTGCTGGGCTTGGCACGGAATCAACTCGAGATCTTCAACTACGCGCAGGAAGGCTACAGCTCGACGTTCAACGCCACGTTCTTCGTGGTGGCGGCCATCGCATACCTCGCGGTCACTCTGCCACTAATCCGACTAGTCAACATCGCCGAGCGGCGACTCCGCAGCGGGCTGCTGGGCCTCAACATCGGGCAGCAGGGGTTATGAACACCGATAGCTCACTTGTGCGTCTCGAGAACGTTCACAAGTGGTTCGGAAGCCTCCACGTCTTGAAAGGGATCGACCTGTCCCTTGCACCTCGGGAAGTCCTCGTGATCATCGGACCATCGGGTTCGGGGAAGTCGACCCTCCTTCGCTGCGTGAATCTGCTGGAGCTGCCAACACAGGGCCGTGTGTTGTTCGACGGCAGGGATATCACCGACGTCCGCACGGACGTCGATGAGGTTCGGACCCACATCGGGATCGTGTTCCAGGCATATAACCTCTTCCCCCACAAGACGGCGTTGCAGAACATCACCATCGCTTTGGAGAGGGTCCTAGGGCTCGGGCACCATGAAGCCCGGGATCGTGCCTTGCAGCAGCTGACCAGGGTTGGGATGGCGGTGAAGGCCGACGCGTACCCGGGGCAGCTCTCCGGCGGTCAACAGCAACGTGTGGCTATCGCTCGGGCTCTGGCTATGCAGCCCAAAGTGATGCTCTTCGATGAGATCACGTCCGCGCTCGACCCCGAGCTGGTCGGCGAGGTACTCGAGGTCATGTTGCGGTTGGCCGGCGATGGGATGACCATGATGGTTGTCACCCACGAGATGGGTTTCGCGCGAGAAGTTGGTACCCACATGCTCTTCATGGATGACGGGGTCATCGTCGAGGAGGGCGAGCCCCGTGAACTCTTCTACCACCCTCAGACTGAGCGGCTCCGCCAGTTCCTGGCAAAGGTGTTGTGAGGGTCACGGTGAGCTCGGCCCGGGCCCGGGGGATCCTGGCGGTGGCCGCCGTGGCCGTGGTGGTTCTCGCCCCCGTGGTGTGGAGGACGACGGCCCGTCCCGCGTACGTGGTCACGGCTATCGATTACCACTTCCACGACGCGCACCCCACGACTCCCATCGGTCCTGGTCGTGACCTCGTGGTGAACAACGTCGGGCGGAACGTCCACAACGTCACGATCCCCGGGACGACCTACTCGCAGGATGTGGCGCCCGGCCATCGGCTGGTGATCCGGGGCATCGCCGCGTTCCTGGGAGAACCGGGGGAGTATCCGTTCTTCTGCCGGTTCCATGAGTCGCTGGGGATGCGCGGGGTGATCATCATCGCTCGATGACGGCAGAGCGAGGCGTGATCGGATCAAGGGATGGAGGACAAAGACGGGCCGAGGAACCTTTGGAGCCGCTCACGCCTTCCCCATACGCGAGCGTTGTCTACTCGGTTCCTCGACCCGTCAAATGCTGGCCCCAAGCGACCCGGGCTTCCGGGCGACCGTTTCGCCGTCCGGGGGGATGATCACCTCAGGAACTCGCGCCCCTTCGGTGAATCTCTCTCCCGGAGGCGCTTCCGGCCTCCCGGTCCCAGCGGCCGCTCGGGACCGGAGCGAAATCTAGCGAGGCGCCCATGACCTGTCAACGCGAAACGCCCACTTGCGCTGCAACGGATTCGGAACAACCACGCAGGTAGCGACCTGGTTCGTTCCGCCGAAGAAAGAGTGACAACGATCGACGATCCGTCGTCACGCGGAGTGACGACCGCTCAGGCCCCCGCCGCGATCAGGACGAGCTCGGTGCCGAGTCCCAACACGAATCCGGCGAACACGCCCCACAACGTGATCTCCCAGGACAGCCGACGACCCGCGCCGAACAGCTCCCCGACGACGTACAGGATCGCGCCGGCGGCCAGCGCGAGGAACGCGACGAACACGAGGTCCGAGTGGAACATGGTTCCCACGACCGTCCCCAGGAACGTGGGCCCGCCTCCGACGATTCCGGCCAGGATCAGCCAACCCCAGGACGCGCGCTCGCCGGCGGCGGCGAGTGGCCCAACGATCCCGAACCCCTCGGTCCCGTTGTGCAGTGCGAAACCGATCACCAGCAGGAGGGCCAGCGACACCTCGCCAGCCGTCGCGGCCTGCCCGATGGCCAGCCCCTCCGAGAAGTTGTGGAGACCGATCCCGATTGCGATCGACATGCCGACCCGAAGGGCCTCGCCCCGCACGTCGGCCTCCGCCAACGCCATGGCCCCGGGGCCCAGGCTGGCGCCCTGCCGGCGACGCCAGGCCTTGCTCGCCTGCAACAGGCCAAGGAGGCCCACCGCGAATCCGGCCGCGTACAGCAGCCCGACGGCCAGGAGGTGAGCCCACGCGCCATCGTGGACGGCATCCTCCAGGGGTTCGGTGGCGTGCTCGAGGATGTCGAACAGAAGGAAGATTAGGATGCCGGCCGAGACCCCGTTGAGGAAGGTCTTCAGCGCCTTGCTCTGGTGCCGGACTCGGCCCATCGGGAGTCCGAGGAAGATCGTGAACCCGGCGACCGCACCCAGGATGACCGTTTCCAGCGTGCTCACGTCGTGGAGATCTCCTCTGCTCGGCCCCGATAAAGGGGCGAATCCTACTGGGCCAGTCGGATTCTACCCAGTCTCGTTCAGTACCGAGGCAGCGTGCATCGATCGACGCAAGGGCCGTCGGAGGCCGCGTCTACAATCCCATCGGTGGCCAGCAGCGTGAGCGATCCCCCCAAGCGACTCTTCCTCCTGGACGGGCACAGCCTGTCGTACCGGGCGTTCTTCGCCCTGCCGCAATCCCTGGCGACCAGCACCGGGCAGGTGACCAACGCCGTCTACGGCTTCACCTCGATGCTCATCAAACTCCTGGCCGAGGAGCGTCCCGATCTGATCGCGGTGGCGTTCGACATCGGTGCGCCGACGGTCCGGCTGGAGAAGTACGCCGAGTACAAGGCGGGCCGGCCCGAGGCCCCCGACGAGTTCCGCCAGCAACTCGGGCTGATCGTCGAGGTCTTGGAGACCCTCCGAGTGCCGGTGATCGGCGTGGAGGGTCACGAGGCCGACGACGTCATCGCCACCCTCGCGGTCCAGGCCGCGGAGGCCGGGATCGAGGTCGTCATCGTCACCGCCGACCGCGATTTCTTCCAGCTGGTCCGGCCGGGCATCAAGGTGATGTTCAACCGCCGCGGCATCTCCGACATCGCCCTGTACGACGAGCAGGCGGTCCGGGACCGGTTCGGGCTGTCGCCCCAGCAGTATCTGGACTACGTCGCTCTCAAGGGCGACACGTCGGACAACATCCCCGGGGTCCCCGGCGTGGGGGAGAAGACCGCGGCGAAGCTGGTGCAGGACTTCGGCTCGGTGGAGGAGCTCCTGGCCCGGTCCTCGGAACTGAAGGGGAAGCTCCATACCTCCATCGAGGAGGCCGGGACGCAGCTCCTGCTGAACAAGGACCTGGCCCGGCTCAACACCGACCTGGAGCTGGACCTCCGCCCGGACGAAAGCGTGATGGGCGAATGGGATTCGGATGCGGTGCACCGTCTGTTCACGTCGCTCGAGTTCCGAACCCTGCTCGAACGGCTCGAGGACGTGGGCCGCGGCCCCAAGCCCGCGCCCGAACTGGCGGACCTCGATCTGCGGGACGCCTCGGCCGAAGAGGTCGACTCCCTCATCGCGAACCCGGGGCCGAAAGCCGTTCGTCTCGATCTGGAGGGACGATCGATCCGGGGCGTTGCCGTGTCCCTCGGCGGCGGGCAGGCGGCCTATGCGGTCCTGAAGTCGCTCGATCCGGTTGCCGACGGCCTGTCGGACGAGTCGACGCCGAAGTGGACGCACGACGCCAAGGACACGGAGGCGGCCGTCATCGCCTCCGGACGCACGATCGCCGGCGTGGCGTTCGACACCATGCTCGCCGCGCATCTGCTCGATCCGGCCGGTACGACCTTCGACCTCAGCGCCCTGTCGCAGCAGTACCTGGGATCGGATCCGTTGGCGGGGCTCGAGGGGGAGGCCGAGGGTGAGCTGTTCGGCCAATCGTGGCGGGTCGTCGCGGCCGAGGCCGCCGCGATGGCCCTCCTGGCGCCGCCCCTGGCCGAGCGGATCGATCGCGCCGGACTTCGCCGACTCCTCGACGAGGTGGAGATGCCGCTCTCCTCCATCCTCGCGCGCATGCAGGCCCGGGGTGTGGCCCTCGACGTGGACTACCTGAACGCCATGGCGAAGGATGTCCGGGACCGGATGGCCGCGTTACAGGCCGACATCTACCGGCTGGCCGGAGAGGAGTTCAACCTCAATTCGCCACCCCAGCTCCGGGCCATCCTCTACGACAAGCTCGGTCTGTCACCGGGCAAGCGCACCCCGAAGGGGCAGCTCTCAACCGACGCCTCGGTCCTGGAGAAGCTTCGCGATCAGCACCCGATCCTGGATGCCCTTCTCTCGTGGAGAGAGCTCGACAAGCTGAACTCGACGTACCTGGAGGCTCTGCCCCGGCAGGTGGATCCGGCGGACGGCCGCGTGCACACCACGTTCAACCAGACCGGCGCGACCACCGGGCGGCTTTCCTCGTCGAACCCCAATCTCCAGAACATCCCTGTCCGAGGGGAGCTGGGACGGCAGATCCGACGGGCGTTCATCCCCGGCTCGGAGGATCAGCTCCTCCTGGTAGCCGACTACTCGCAGATCGAGCTCCGGATCCTTGCCCACCTGTCCGGCGACGAGGGGCTGAGGTCGGCCTTCGCCGAGGGTCGCGACATCCACGCGGCCACGGCAGCCCGAGTGTTCGGGCTCCCCGAGGACAAGGTGGACGCCCCGCTCCGCAACCGGGCCAAGATGGTGAACTACGGGCTGGCCTACGGGATGAGCGCCTTCGGCCTGGCCCAACGCCTGGACATCGCCCCCGACGAGGCCCAGGAGATCCTGGACGCCTACTTCGCGACCTTCCCCCAGATCCACGACTACCTCGATCGGCAGGTGGCCCGGGCGGCGGCGGAGGGCTTCACCGAGACCATGTTGGGCCGGCGGCGGTACATCCCCGAGCTGCAGGCGTCCAACCCTCGTGTGCGGGATCTGGGCCGCCGGATGGCCCTGAACGCGCCGATCCAGGGAAGCGCCGCCGACGTGTTCAAGCTCGGGATGATCGGCGTGGACCGGGCCATCGGCGCGTCGTCCCTCCAGATCCACATGCTGCTCACCGTGCACGACGAGCTGGTCTTCGAGGTCGTGGCGGTTCAGGTGGAGGAGGCCGCGGCGGTGGTGAAGAAGGAGATGGAACAGGCCCACGAGCTGTCCGTGCCCCTCCGGGCGGACATCGGTTGGGGCCGGAACTGGGCAGAAGCCGCGCCGGCCGGCCACTGAGGCCGCGCCGCGGGCCCCAGATGCCGCGACGCATTGACGGGCGTTTGCCCAGGTAGCTACCATTCCCGGGCCGCGAGGCGCGTCCACATCACCGCAATCCCCCCGCCGCACGTAGGCGCGTCGCGCGCACGAAGGAGGAGATGGTTCACATCGAGACGAGCGAAGCCAAGGCCGCGCCCGAGCGCGACCTGACACCCGAGGAACTGGTCGACGCGGTCGAGGCCAGCCTCCGCGACTTCAAAGACGGTGACATCGTCGATGGAACGGTCGTCAAGATCGACCGGGACGAGGTCCTTCTCGACATCGGCTACAAGTCCGAAGGGGTCATTCCGGCCAAGGAGCTCTCGATCCGCCACGACATCGACCCGAACGAAGTCGTCCATGTTGGGGACCGGATCGAGGCCCTCGTACTCCAGAAGGAGGACAAGGAAGGCCGACTCATCCTGTCGAAGAAGCGTGCCCAATACGAACGGGCGTGGGGTCGGATCGAGGAGGTCATGCAGTCCGGTGGCACGATCAAGGGCCCCGTCATCGAGGTGGTGAAGGGCGGCCTGATCGTGGACATCGGCCTTCGCGGCTTCTTGCCGGCCTCCCTGGTCGACCTCCGTCGGGTCCGGGACCTGCATCCGTACGTGGGCCAGGAGATCGAGGCCAAGATCATCGAGCTCGACCGGAACCGCAACAACGTCGTGCTGTCGCGCCGGGCGTTCCTGGAGGAATCTCAGAGTGAGGGGCGCAAGAAGTTCCTCGAGTCTCTCCACAAGGGAGAGCGGCGCAAGGGCACCGTGTCCTCCATCGTGAACTTCGGAGCGTTCGTGGACCTCGGCGGGGTGGACGGCCTCGTGCATGTCTCGGAGCTGTCGTGGAAGCACGTGGATCACCCGAGCGAGGTGGTGCAGGTCGGCCAGGAGGTCGAGGTCGAGATCCTCGACGTGGACCTGGAGCGGGAGCGTGTCTCGCTGTCGCTGAAGGCCACCCAGGAGGACCCTTGGAAGGAGTTCGAGCGCAAGTACCAGGCCGGCGAGATCATCGAGGGGCAGGTCACGAAGCTCGTGCCCTTCGGCGCCTTCGTCCGCGTCGCGCCCGGCATCGAGGGCCTCGTACACATCTCCGAGCTCTCCGAGCAGCACGTGGATTCCCCCGAGTCCGTGCTGTCCGTCGGTGACCAGGTCCGGGTGAAGGTCATCGAGGTCGACGTGGCCCGCCGCCGCATCAGCCTGTCGATGCGCCAGGTGGGCGGGGCCATGCCCGCCGTGGCGGAGAAGGAGATCGAGGCGGACGAGGATGAGATCCGCCCCGAAGGCGCACCGTCCACCGGGCCGGAGGCGGCCATGCCAACGCAGGAGGAAGCCACGGGATCATCCGCGGAACCCGCTCTCCGGGTGCCCGATGCCCCCCAGGGCGGGGCCGAGACGCCGGAGGCCCCGAGCGAGGGCCCTGCCGAGACGCCCGCGCCGCCGGGCGAAGCCGCCCCGGCGGAAGAGGCTGCGGCCGCCGATGAGGACGTCTCGCTCGAGGCCATCCTGGAGGACCTTCGCCGGCGCGAGGGCCGCGCCGAGTAACCCGTTCCGATGCTGCTCGTCGGCCTCACCGGCGGGATCGGTACCGGTAAGTCCACGGTGGCACGGATGCTGGAGAAGCGGGGTGCCGTCGTCTTCGACGCCGACGTCCTGGCACGTCAGGCGGTGGCGCCCGGAACCCGCGGGTTCGATCAAGTGGTCGAGCGGTTCGGCCCCAACGTGCTGGCTCCCGGGGGCGGGCTCGACCGGGAGGCGCTGGGCAGCATCGTCTTCTCCGACCCGGCAGCCCGTCGTGATCTGGAGGGCATCGTGCACCCGGAGGTGCGGCGCATGTTCGCCGAAGGGTGTGAGGAATACCGAGACTCGGATCGGGTCGTGGTGTTCAGTGCGCCCTTGCTGGTCGAGACCGGCATGCACACGGCCTTCGACCTCCTCATCGTGGTGTCCGCGCCGGTGGCCACCCAGATCGAGCGGCTGATGCGAGATCGGGGCATGGCGGAACGCGATGTCCAGGCTCGGATCGCCGCACAGCTGCCGCTCGAAGCCAAGGCAGAGGTGGCCGACATCCTGGTGGACAACGAGGGGACGCTGGAGGACCTCGAGCGCCGGGTCGACCGGGTGTGGCGGGACCTGGACGCTCAGGGCAGGGCGGGGGCGAGGTGAGCCGGGATCGGTCGCTATCATCGGGCCAGTGAGGTTCGAAGCGGTCTTCTTCGACGCCGGGGAAACGCTGGTCCACCCTCATCCCACGTTCGCTGAACTCTTCTCGCGGATCCTGAAGCGTGAGGGCTTCGACGTGGAGCCCGAGACCATCACGGACCGCATCCA
>JBIOXZ010000088.1:0-58375 GCA_044869895.1 Actinomycetota bacterium
GTGGGGGAACAGTCCTACATCGAGGCGGGAAGCCGGCGTGCTCCGTGCCTAGCCGCTGAATTGGGCGCCTCACCTCTCTGAATCGACCTGGTGTAGCCTCAATGGGAGGTGAGCGACGATGGTCACCGAGGGTCAACAGAATCTCGAGACCGTCATCTTTGACTACCTTGGTGCCCTTCGTGAAGGCAACCAAGAAGCCGTCCGCGCAGTACTCGATCCCAACGTGACCTGGCAGGGTCTCCACGAGGACTGGGTCTGTCACGGACCGGACGAGGTCATCGAGACACTGCAGGAGGGGCTCAGGCTTCGTCGCGATGTGGCGGCACTGGAGTTCGTCCGGGCTGGCAGTCGATTGGTGATGGGTGTCCGCGGTCCCTCGCTCGACGAGGTCGGGGGCGAGCCGCTTGACGGTCAGATCTTCAATGTCTTCACTCTGAGCAACGGAAAAATCGTCCGCATTGAGGACTACCGGCTCAGGGCAGAAGCACTCAAGGCCGCCCAGGCTGACGAGGATTCGGCGTGGCGATAGAGGGGCCGACGAGTCAACAGCGTCGCGTCCTCACCTTATACTTCCCTGCCTGAATCTGAGATTCGTCTGGACAGGAAGCGCATAGGCCAACTGTAAGACCCCGCTTCGCTCCAGGTTTGGCGATACCCAGCCGCTTCACTACGCGGGATCCCCCGCCATCAGCGCGAACAGCACTATCCCCGCGATCCATACGGCGAAATACACGGCCGTCCATTTCGCCCACTTCTTCAGCGCAGCTCTCTTCGCCTGGTCGTGCTGGAATAGAAGCATGATGAGGGCGACGGCGAGCGCGACGTACGGCCACCAGACCGACGCACCGATGGCGACACCTCTCGCAAATACCGAGTACGGGGGAGGAGGCGGCGGCAATCCTTCATCGGGCCGCGGCGGGACAGCGATCTTCTTCACACCCGGTGCTACGCGGTGACGGCCCTCGACCGATTGAGCTTGGGAAGGTTGCACCACCGCATCGCAGCTCACCTCCTTCCGCCGATCGGAGCTAGTTCTTATCCGCCTCGCGCAGCAACCAGACCGTTTCGAAGATCTGGGGCGATGCATGTCGCGTCCCGCTGACCTCCGACATCGGCTCGGACGGTGCGGAACTGAAATCGTCAGGTCTCGGAAGAGTGGCGCTCGGGCAATCGATCGATGACCGTAAAATCCCGCGGTGAAATCGAATAGCATCAATGAGCCCACGCCATTCAAACGACATGAAGAGACCGAGATCGCCGAAGACGGTCGCTTCGGCCGTCGAGCGGATCGTTGGCTCGGATCTGCCGATCGCGGTCGAGTCCTACGACGGTGGGCGGCTCGGCCCGGCCGACGCCCCGTCCACGCTGGTGGTTCGTTCGCCCGACGCGCTCCGCAGGATCCTGACCGCTCCGGGTGAGCTCGGGCTGGGCCGCGCCTACGTGGCCGGCGACCTCGACGTGGAGGGCGATATCTACGCGGCCCTCGCGTCCCTTCGCGAGCGCCTCCCGCGGGTGCGGCTCGGACCGTCCCAGCTCATGGCTCTCGCCCGGCTCGTGGGCCTCGACGGCCTCCGACCCCTCCCACCGCCGCCCGAGGAGGCCAGCCTCCGCGGCCGCCGACACTCGAAGGCCCGGGACGCGCAGGCCATCGCCCACCACTACGACGTGTCGAACCGGTTCTATGAGCTGGTCCTCGGACCATCCATGACCTACTCGTGTGCCGTGTGGCCGCGGACCGACGCAACGCTCGAGAAGGCGCAGGCCGCCAAGTACGAGCTGATCTGCCGGAAGCTCGACCTCGGCGAGGGGATGCGGCTCCTCGACGTGGGGTGCGGGTGGGGCGGGATGGCCATGCACGCAGCGAGGCACCACGGCGCGTCGGTCGTCGGGGTCACGCTCTCCAGGCGCCAGGTCGAGTGGGCCCAGAAGGCGGTGGCCGACGCCGGCCTGGCCGACCGAGTAGAGATCCGCCTCCAGGACTACCGGGATCTCCTCGACGGCCCGTTCGATGCGATCTCCTCGATCGGCATGTTCGAACACGTGGGCCTGCGGAACCTCGGGCTGTACTTCCGGCGCCTGTACCGCCTGCTCCGGCCGGGCGGCAGGCTGTTGAACCACGGGATCAGCCGGCCCGCCCGGCCCGGGGCGCGCCCGAGGGCCGGCGTGCCCGTCACTCCCTCGCGCCTCGCGCGGCGCAGCTTCATCGACCGATACGTGTTCCCGGACGGCGAGCTGCACGAGGTCGGAGCCGTCGTCTCCACCATGCAGTCCTCCGGCTTCGAGGTCCGGCACCTGGAGAGCCTGCGGGAGCACTACGCGCTGACCCTTCGCGCGTGGGTGGCCAACCTCGAGGCGAACTGGGGGGAGGCCGTGGCCGAGGTCGGTGCGGCACGGGCGCGGGTCTGGCGGCTGTACATGGCGGCAAGCGCGCTGAACTTCGAGGCCGGCCGGACCCAGGTGCACCAGGTCCTCGCAGTCCGGGCGGACAGGGGCCGAAGCGGCTCGCCGCTCCGCCCCCCGTTCTGAAGGCGGGCGGCCCAGACCCGACCGAGGTAACACGGCTCGCGCGCCCCCGAGAGGTCAAGTCATATTCGGTTGTGTCAGAGCCACCTGCTAGCTTGTGGCACGTCCCAGGCTCTGTCTACTGAACTAGACAGTTCGTCCCGAGGATTCCATCATGGCCGGACGCTACGTGCGATCGAGCGGGACCTGGAACCCGGCCTGGGAGGAAGGGGCTGCGATGAGCTACAGGGTCGTGATCGAGCGGGACGAGACCGGCGTATGGCTGGCCCGGGTTCCGTCCGTGCCCGGCTGCCACACCCATGGGCGAACCCTCGAGCGCGCCCGGCGTCGGATCCGGGAAGCCCTCGAGCTCTGGGTCGATGACGCCCGGCGGGCCGAGCTCACGTTCGAGATCCGGCTCCCGGCTGAGATCAACAAGGAGATTCATCGGGCCAGCGCGACTCGGGAACGGAGCGTTCGAGCAGCGCGAGAAGCCTCCGACGCCGTTTGGCGCGCCGCGCGCGACCTGACGCAGAAGGCCGGACTCTCACGCCGGGACGCTGCAGAGCTCCTGGGCATGTCCCATCAACGAGTGCAGCAGCTGCTTTCCACGCGGCCCGAGAGCCGCCGAGTTACCCGCAGGCGCGCCGCCCGCTCGGCGTAGCCGCACGCACGGCAACCCTTCAACCGTGGCCAACTCCCGCTGATCCGACGTCTATGCTGGTCACGCACCGATTGGAGATGGAACCCAGGTTGGTGGCGACCGAAGCCGACACCGCGCGGAAGAGGACGAGCGTTGTCATAGCAGGAGCGCTCGTGATCGGTGCGTTCGCAGGCGGTATCGCCGTGGGCCTGGCGGCCGACTCCTCCGACACGCCTTCCACGAGCCGATCCACCACCACCCCCACCAAGAGCGTGACAAGAGCGGCGGACTACTTGCGGTATCACCCCGCCACGTCCCGAGAGCCATTCAACGAGTACCTCGAGCCGTTCGACTTCGACCCGGCACCGCCCCTCGAGGTCACCCCCATCGACGGGTACTACATGCGGATCGTCGACCTCGAGGAGGTGGGGGGGCCGCGCTGGGGACTGCCCATCCACTGCCGCCGGTGTCCCGCGTTCCGGGTCGATCCCGGAGTCGAGACGCTCCTGCTGTACCGAGGCCGGTTCTGGCTCGAGCACCAGATGTCCGGGTTCAGGGCGCTCGGGCACTACGAGGTCCGGGGAGATCGCTTCACGATATTCAACGATGCCAACTGCTCGAGCGTGCGGGGCGAGTACGAGTGGTCCAGGACCGGCACGAGCCTGTCCTTCGAGGTGCTCGAGGATGTGTGTCCGTTCGAAGACGAGCGCGCCACCGACCTGATGTTCTCGACGTGGACTGCCGTCCGCCCATGCCTGTCCGGTATCGAGTACTGGTGGCCGGCGATGATCGGATGCCAAGCGGGAGAATCGGGAGTCAGGCCGTAGAACTCGAGAGAGCTGGCCGTCGCGGCCGCGCCTGCGTTGCGGTACGGGCTTTCCCGGAGCTCGTTCCCCGCAGAGCTAGGATCGCGACTGGTGTTCACCGTTGAGCAGCGGGATGGTCTTCGCGAGTGCGTGCTAAGGCTCGCGGAGGAGGATGAGCGCGTCGTCGCCGGAGCCGCCGTGGGCTCGCTCGCCACAGACGGCGGCGATCGCTTCTCCGACTTGGACCTTACCTTCGGCACTGCCGACCATGTTCAGGTCGCTGAGGTGCTCGACGACTGGACGCGCACGCTCATCGACGAGCTCGACGCGGTGCAGCTTGGCGAGCTCGAGCGCGGGCCGACCACCTACCGCGTCTTCCTGCTACCGGATGCGCTGCAGTTGGACCTCTCGATGACGCCGGCGGCTCAGTTTCGTCCCGCGGGGCCACGATTCCGGCTTCTGTTCGGCGAGACGGCTGCGGGCGAGTTCGAGACTGCCACCCCGCCGGTCGCAGGGGACCTCTTCCTTCCCACACCGTCGGTCGCAGTGGACATCTTCGGGTGGGGCGTCATCTACGCGCTCCACGCGCGCGCGTGCATCGAGCGCGGGCGTGTCTGGCAGGCTGAGCATTACGTCGGCGCCGTGCGCGACCACGCGCTCTCGCTTGCCTGCCTGCGCCAGGGGCTGCCCCCTGTGCAGGCGCGCGGCTACGACGACCTTTCCGCTAAGACACTTGCCCGATTCGAGGATGCCCACGTCGGTGGGGTCGAACCTGGGGCGCTCCGGGCAGCTCTCGCCGCCTCCGTTCTCGCGCTCATGCGCGGAGGCGCGGAGGCGCGCCTACCGCACGCTCATGTCGTAGCGGAGCGTCTCGCCGAGCTTCGCTGACGCGCTGCAGCTGGCGGGAGCTTCCACTCGGGCACAAAGAGGCGTGGCAGGCAACCAAGGGCTGACGTTCCTCAGAAATCCCGGCGAGGAGCCCACCCTCCTGACCCATGGCTAGTTGGGAGAAGCCTTCCAGGGCATTTCGGGATAATCTCGAGCGGTTGCGGGAGGGAGGGGCCACTGCGGCCAACCGGGCGACCCCTGCGTGGGCTTGTTGACAAGGGGGTTTGACATGCTTCGGCGGAATTTCTCGATCAGACTAATGGTCGTGCTGATCGCGGCGGCCGCTTTCGTCGTGCCGTCGGCGGCGACGGCGAGTGTGCCATCCGGCATGACGGATTCCCTCGTCGCATCTGTGGCGGCACCCACGGCACTGGCTTTCACGCCTGACGGCCGCCTGCTCGTGACGAGCCAATCCGGGGCGCTTCAGGTCGTGCAAGACGGCAGACTTCTTCCCACACCGGCGCTCAATTTGGGGCCGACGATCTGTTCGAACAGCGAGCGAGGCCTGCTTGGCATCGCGACTGACCCGGCGTTCGCGACGAATCACTTCATCTATCTCTACTACACCGCTGCTATTGCGACGGGCTGCGTGAATCGGGTGTCTCGGTTCGTGCTCTCGGACGCCAATATCGTCGACCCGACGAGTGAGATTTTCCTGCTCGACAACATCCCCTCGCCCGCTGGCAACCATAACGGCGGCGACGTTCACTTCGGCCATGACGGGTACCTGTATGTGAGCGTCGGCGACGGCGGCTGCGACTACGACGGGGACAGCGGCTGCGGGCCGGCCAACGCAGCGGCGCGCGATCTGAATGTCCTGCTCGGGAAGGTGCTGCGCATCACGAGCGACGGCGGCATCCCGCCAGACAATCCCTTCTTGGGGACGGACAGCGCGCGCTGCAACCTCACCGCGCGCACCGATCCGGGGAAGACCTGCCAGGAGACGTTCGTTTGGGGTCTGCGGAATCCGTTCCGGATCGCCTTCGACCCGAACTCGTCCGACACCCGCTTCTACATCAACGATGTCGGTCAGAACACTTTTGAGGAGATCGACGCGGCGCAGGCGGGCGATGATTACGGATGGAACGTTCGAGAGGGATTCTGTGCCACGGGTTCGACCACAGACTGCGGCCCGCCCCCCGCCGGGATGACGAATCCGATCTTCGCCTACGCTCACGCCAACGGCTGCAACGCGATCACGGCCGGAGCGTTCGTGCCGAACGGCGTCTGGCCCGCCGCCTACGACGGTGTGTACCTGTTCGCGGACTACCTCTGCGGCACGATCTTCCAGCTCGTTCCCGCAACCGGCGGCGGCTTCACCGCGACGGACTTCGCTACGGGCCTCGGCGTTGGCGGTCCGATCACGATGATGTTCGGCCCAGTCGGCCAGACGCAGGCTATCTACTACACAACGTACGCGAACGGCGGGCAGGTCCGGCGGATTGAGTTCGTCCAGCAGCAGAACCAGGCGCCCACGGCCGCCGTGAGCGCGGACCTGACCTCCGGGCCGGCTCCTTTGACGGTCAACTTCGACGCAAGCGCGAGCAGCGACCCGGACCAGGGAGACACGCTCACCTACGTCTGGGACTTCGGCGACGGCACCAGTTCGACCGAGACCACGAGCGCGACGGTGACCCACGTGTACTCGACGCCGGGCACCTTCATGGCAACGCTCACGGTCCGTGACAACCACGGTGCCACGTCGGCGCCGGCGACGATCCAGATCCAGGTCGGCAACTCCCTGGTCGTGCCCCAGAATCTGGTGGTGCCGACCGTGAGCGGCACGTTGAGGGTCGGAAACATTCTCACCGCAGGCCCCGGTACCTGGATGGGTTCAGAACCATTCGAATTCAGCTACCAGTGGCTGCGCTGCGATGCGAGGGGGAACTCATGCCTCCCGATCTTCACAGCGACGGAAGCAACATACCCGCTTACGCCGGTCGACTTCGGATCGACGATCCGCGTGGTGGTAACGGCGACGAACACCGCGGGCTCCGCAGTCGCAACCTCGTTTCCAACAGAGCGAGTGAAGCACGAGTGCTCCGGGAGCCCGTGCACGAGCCAGCTGGGCTGATGTGAAGATCACGCGGACGGCATGGGCCGCTCCGCGATGTCCTCGGCGAGGCCGTCGCCGTTGTGGCCGCCTCGCCTGACCTGGGTGGAAAGCATGTCGCCGCGGGCGGCTTACAGCCAGTCCGGAAGTTCGCGGCCAGCGGCCGCGTGGAACTCGGCGATCACCCGCCGGGCCGTCTCAATAGCCCACTGTGCTTCCCCGGCCCCGACTCCGGCCGGGATCTCCGGAGGCGGCGTCGGGGACCGGCGGTCGAGCCTCTCGGGCTCGCCACGGAACCCGAGCGCCGTGTCGCGAAGGGCCTGCAGGCGCTCAAGGTCGGGCGCCGCTTCGAGCTGGCGTCCGAGCGTCCGCTCGCACAGATCGTGCCACTTCGGCAGGACCCGAGCCCGGTAGTTGAAGCTCGCGATCTCTTCTCCCCCAACCCGGTTCACGAACGCCTCCAGGGCGCCGTGCGCTGCCAACACTGCGGCCACCGCCCGGCCCCGACTCTCGCTCGCAGCGGCGGCCAGCTCGGTGGCGAACGAGAGAAGCACTCGGGACGAATCGTGCTCAGATCCCATTTGTCTCCAGGACCCTACTTGAGCCACGAGATGACAGTCTTCGCGATTCGCTTGCCGTCAACACCGGGAACGGGTGAAGATGCGCCCGTGGAGGTGCTGGTCAAGTTCCCCCGCTCGTGACCGAGGAGACCACGGCCTCGTCTCAGTCGCGCGCCCGAGCCGGGGTTGGCTGGATCGACAACGGGGCGGCCCTGCTCTCCCGGATCGGCGCGGATCCCGAGGATGACCAGGAGCTGCGCCACAGGAAGTCGCTGCTCGTGCTGCTCGCGGTCCTGATCCTGCCCGTTTCCGTGGTGTGGGGCAGCGTGTACCTCGCCTTCGGCTCTCGGGTAGGCATCGTTCCGTACATCTACTTCGCCATCTCGATCGGCTCGTTGGTGCTCTTCGCGCGAACCCGAAACCTCCGGCTTCTCCTCGCCATTCAGCTCCTCGACATCCTCCTCACGACGACGGCCGGGCAGATGCTGGTGGGCGGGTTCCTTCCGTCCGGAGGGGTCGGGCTGTGGGGAATCCTGGCTCCGCTCGGAGCCCTCGTCTTCCTCGAGGTGCGACAGGCCGTCCGCTGGTTCGTTGCGTTCGTCCTCGTCTTCCTCCTCACGGGCATCGCGGGCGAGGTCCTGATCTCGGACGCGGACCTCCCGATCTGGTTCACCAGCGCGATGCTTGCGTTGAATGTCATCGCAACTGGCGCTGTCGCCTTCACGCTCCTCGCCTCCTTCGCCAATCAGCGCAATGCGGCGCTGAGGGAATCCGAATTGCTCCTCATGAACATCCTGCCGCGCTCGATCGCCGAGCGACTGAAGGCCGCTGCGCAGACGATCGCGGACCACTTCGACTCGGCTTCCATCCTCTTCGCCGACGTCGTGGACTTCACTCCGCTCGCCCAGCGCCTGCCGCCGGCCGAGGTCGTCGGCATCCTCGACCACCTCTTCTCCCACTTCGACGCGCTCGTCGAGCGGCACGGGCTGGAGAAGATCAAGACGATCGGCGACTGCTACATGGCCGCCGCGGGCGTGCCGAATCCGCGCCCCGATCACGCGCGCAGGGCCGCGCTCCTGGCGCTCGACATGCGAGACGCGGTCGCGACCTCGACGGTGGCCGGCCAATCGGGCCTCGAGCTGAGGATCGGCATCAACTCCGGGCCGGTCGTAGCCGGGGTGATCGGCACGAAGCGGTTCATCTACGATCTCTGGGGCGATGCCGTGAACACGGCGAGTCGGATGGAGTCGCAGAGCACGCCCGGCGAGATCCAGATCACGCGCGAAACGTACGATCTGCTGAAGGATGAGTTCGTCTGTAGAGAACGGGGAACGATCCTGGTCAAGGGAAAGGGCCAGATGGAGACCTGGTACCTCGAAGGGTCGCGGTCCGACGACCGTCGAACGGAGTCGGACGGCAAACTCGGGGACGCGGGAACCGTCGATCCGCGGACAGTGTCCGGTCGGGGAACGTCCTAAGGGCACTGTTTGCGCGGCCCCAGTGGAGCGGTTGATTTGAACCGTCCGGATCTGCGAGACGGCCCCGCGGGCTTAGCCTTCGCCCCGTTCTAGAAGGTCGGCCAAGTACTGCTCCAACGAAGACGTATCCACACTGTGGCCTTGAGAAGGCCAATCGCGGCGTCCGGGTCGACCCGCTCCCCGGCATCACACCGCAGCAAACCGGCCCGCTGCAGCTCCCACTTGCACACATGTTCGCCCAACCGATGCTCCAACCAGGACGTGTCTACGCTGTTCGCCCTGAGAAAGCGGAGCGCGACTACGCGCGGGGATCCTCACGCAGGCGCGAGTACCTCACGAGGTCCCCTGCTGGCCGGCTTGGCCAGCATCACCGAGCGGTCGATTCGGAGGTGCCTTCTGTTGAACAGGACCGACCCGCAGTCGTGGTCATCCTCCATTCGTCCGGGTCGTCAGGGCGACGGCGAGTCACTCGGTGAAGGAGGCTCGGTCGGCGAGTCACTCGGTGAAGGAGAATCGGTCAACGAGTCACTCGGTGAAGGAGACTCGGTCGACGAGTCACTTGGTGAAGGAGACTCGGTCGACGAGTCACTCGGTGTAGGAGAATCGGTCGGCGAGTCACTCGGTGAGTCGGTCGCTGTGGACGTCGGCGCAGGCGGAAAGGCGGTCGTCGTCGGCGACGGCACGGGCGGGGTGGACTGGGGGACAGTCGCCGGTGGAGCTTCAGACTCTTCGTTCCCGGCTCCGGTCGTTGGTTCCGTCCCGATCACTGGTGCTAAGAACGTTTCGTACAGACCGGTGAAGGCCTGTGGGGAGGTGTCTGGTTGCAACCAATGAGCCACGGCGGCCACGAGGTCCGAGGGCCCCGCCATCTCCCCTGGCGACTCCGGCATGGCCCTGCCAGGCATGACTCCGACTCGATCCCACCAACCGATCCCGCCATTCCCTACAAACGTCCGCAACGCCAGCTGCGGCGATGCGAGGAACACCAACAGACCGGCGACGCCGGCGCCGACGATCGCAAAGAACAAGACGTCCAGCCATCGCTCGCGATCCCACCGCTCACGACCCCACCACGGACGACGGTACGGATCGATCCATCGCATCGGTGCTTCCCTCCGGGTCGACTGATGCGTTATCTGCTGGCTGTCTGCGGCCCAGCGTAGCAGGCGGGCCCTTGGCCCAGAAATGGGCCGCACCTTACCCTGGACCTGCCCGGCCATAAGGCGTCGTCTACGCCTCCCCGGGGGCCGGATTGAGTGGCGCGGCTACCATGTTCAAGCCATCGACATGACCCTTCGCTACGACCCCATCGCCCTGGAGGACATCCGGACTGCTCAGGACCGGATCCGGGACGACGTCGTCCGGACACCGCTGATCCGCCTCCCGGTTGACGAGGCTCCCGCGGAGATCTATTTGAAGCTCGAGACCCTTCAGCCCATCGGCTCGTTCAAGCTCCGCGGGGCGAGCAACGCCATTCGCCTCGCCGATCCCGATGGGATGCGGGACGGCGTCTGGACCATCAGTGCCGGCAATGCAGGTCAGGGAGTGGCGTGGTCCGCCCGTCGGGTCGGTGTGCCCTGCACCGTGGTGGTCCCGGAGATCGCCGCGCAGACGAAGCTCGACGCCATGGAGCGGCTGGGAGCTCGGGTCGTCAAGGTCTCGTTCGACGAATGGCAGCGGACCGGGATGACGCGCATGCACGAGGGCCTCGACGGCCTGTTCGTCCATCCGTTCAGCGACCAGGCCTTCATGGCGGGCAACGGAACGATCGGTCTGGAGATCCTCGAGGACCTGCCCGACGTCGATGCGATCCTCGTGCCCTACGGCGGAGGCGGCCTGAGCTGCGGGATCGCGTCCGCCATCCGTGCGGTCGCGCCGAGGGTGAAGATCTACGCCTGCGAGTATGCCCCCAGCGCACCCCTGGAGGCCTCGCTCGCGGCCGGCCACCCGGTGGAAGTCCCGTACACGCCGACGTTCGTGGACGGTATCGGCGGCCCCATCGTGTTCCCGGAGATGTTCGACCTCGCGGCGCGGCTCCTCGACGGGTCCATCGTGGTCGGCCTCGATGATGTGGCCGACGCGGTGCGATTGCTCGCCGAACGCGCTCGGGTGATCGCCGAGGGCGCCGGGGCGGCCAGCGTGGCGGCGGCGTTCACCGGGAAAGCCAATGGGAGCAAGGTGGTCTGCATCGTCTCCGGCGGCAACATCGACTCGACGAAGCTCGCGGACATCCTTCGGGGACAAACGCCGTCGGCTTAGGCAGCCGCCGCTTACAGCCGCGGTGCTTCTGATCGGCACGAGAAAACTCATCCTGGTGCCTACAGGGTCCTAATTTTCTCTTGACGCCCGCTCCGTCTGCGCGGACCTGAACGCCGACTCTGGTACGTCTTGCCTGGAACGGAGGCGCCCGCACTGCGCAGCTTCGAGCCGATACGCTCTTCGAGCCCATGGGCATGGAAGAGCGCTTTACGACGATCCTGGCCGCGGCGCAGGCGGGCGCCGAGTGGGCCCTCTCCGAGCTGTACCGGGACCTGCATCCGCGCGTGCTTCGCTACATGCGAGCCCTCGAGCCGGCCGAAGCCGACGACCTTGCCTCGGAGATCTGGCTCGACGTCGCGCGGGGCCTGGAGCGGTTCGAAGGCGACGACGGCGCCTTCCGGGCTTGGGCGTTCACGATCGCCCGGCGTCGGCTGGTCGACCTGCGCCGGCAGCGAGCTCGGCGACCTGCGGTTCCCACCTCCATGGAGCGCCTCGTCGAGCACGGCGGCATCGGGGACGTCGAGGAGGAAGCCATGGCCGGCCTGACCACTGAGACGGCGGTCGCCCGCATCGCCACCCTTCCTCCGGATCAGGCCGAGGTGGTCCTCCTCCGGATCCTTGGCGGGCTCAGCGTGCGGGAGGTGGCAGCGATCACGGGGAGGCGTCCCGGGACCGTCCGCGTGCTCCAGCATCGGGCCCTGCGACGCCTGGCAAGAGAGGTTCGGCGGGAGGCTGTAACGAAATGACCCCCTGGGACGATTTCGAAGACGAGATGCGTGGGCTGTTCCTCGATCGGGACACCGCTGATCGGCTCGTGGCCGGTGCCGTCGAGCCCGACGACGCCCCGCCCGGCTACGCGGAGGTCGCTCGTCTGATCCGGGCGGCCGGCGCCCCGCCCACCCCCGCCGAGGTCATAGGAGAGGAGCAGGCGGTGGCCGCGGCGGCACGAGTGGCGAGCCGCACAACCCCGCACTCGCCCGTTCCCCTGACCAGGAGGTCAAGCGTGAGATCGAGATTCTTCCGCGTCAAGTTCGCCGCCCTCGTCGTGGCCGGCACCGTTCTCGGCACCACAGGCCTCGCCGCCGCCGGCGTCCTGCCGGACGCTGCGCAGAACGCGGCGTCCAGCGTGCTGTCCTCGATCGGGATCTCGGTCCCGGCGGCCGATGAGCATCCCGCCATCACCGGCACCGACATCTCGGGAATCGCCACCACGACCGACGCCATGGGCGTCGACAAGGGAGCGGAGATCTCGTCAATTGCGAGCGGCGGCATGAGCCAGGCTGGAGTCAACGGCGGGACGGCCGGCACGTCCGGTTCCGCTCCGGTCACGACCCCCAACACCGGTGGGACGAGCACCGCCGACACGGCCAGCGGTGGCGCAGCCGAAACCGGCACCGCAACCGCCGACGAGGCGAGCCAGGGACACAGCGCGGCCGGGTCGGGGAACGCCGAAGGCCACACCCCATAGACGGCCGTCAGGACGCGGTCACGTACGTCCGCTACGAGCGCCGAACCGCCCTTTTCAGACCGGGACGCCCGAGGATGCGGCGCAGCGAAGGATCGCCTCGGCGGAAAGGTCGATGTCCTGCTCAGTCGTGGACCAGTTGGAGATCGAGATCCGCATCGCACCGCGACCCTGCCAGATCGTGCCACCCACCCAACACGTCCCGTCGCGCTGGATCGCCGCGATGACCCCCGCAGTGCGCTCATCGGCTGCGCGGTCATCGTCGGTGGGCGCAGCGAAGCGGACGAGGACCTGATTGAGGACGACGTCGTTGAGGATCGTCACCCCGGGCGCACCGACGAGCCGCTCCGCGATCCGGCGGGCGAGCGCGCAGCATCGGTCTACGAGCTCGGCGACGCCGGATCGACCGAGCGAGCGAAGCGCGGTGTAGACGCTGAGGCCTCGGGCGTGGCGCGATGATTCGGGTACATGGTCGTACGCCTGGTACGCCTCGCCAGCGCCCCGCACCAGATAGGCGGCGGTAACCGTCATCGCCGCCCGGTGGGCGGCCGGGTCAGCCACGAACACGATCCCGCAGTCGTACGGAACGTTGAGCCATTTGTGGGCGTCGGTAGCCCATGACTGCGCCCTCTCGATCCCGTCGACGTGATGGCGCAGTCCAGGCGATGTAGCCGCCCAAAGCCCGAAGGCGCCGTCAACATGGAGCCAGGCGCCTCGCTCGGCTGCGACTCCGGATATCTCGCGAAGCGGATCGAAGGCCCCGGTGTTCACGTTTCCCGCCTGAGCACAGACGATCGTCGGCCCGGTGCTCGCCTCGAGGGCCCGGCGGAGCTCGTCGGCCCGCATCCTCCCCTGTCCGTCCACGGGGACCCTCGTCACGCGTTCGCTCCCGAGACCCAGCATCCGCAGCGCGACGAAGATCGTGGTGTGCGCCTCGTCGCCGACGACGACATTGACTGGCGGTGCGCCGAATAGCCCACCCGCCTCCACGTCATAGCCCACGGCGTGAAGGACCCCATGACGTGCGGCCGCCAGGCCGGTGAAATTGGCCATCGTCGCGCCGGTGACGAATCCCGCGCTCGCGTTCGCAGGCAGCCCGAAGAGCGTCCTGAGCCACGAGCCGACCACCTCCTCCACGACCGACGCAGCGGGCGAGGCGGGGTAGTTCCCGGCGTTCTGGTCCCACGCGGCGGCCAGCCACTCGGTGGCCACCGTCACGGGGAGGCTTCCACCGATGACGAACCCGAAGTAGCGCGGCCCGGCGGTGGCAACGAGCCCGGGATCCGCATCGCGTGCGAGGCGCTCGAGGACCTGCTCGGGGTCCTCACCCCGTTCGGGAAGGTTTCCGCCCAACGTGGCACGCAGGGCGTCCGGCTCGATCGGTCGCCCGACCGGGCGCTTCGCCATTTCGGCCAGGTAATCGATCGCCATCTGGGCGGCCTGCCGCAAGGGGGCGGGATCCATCGATTGGTCGTTCATCGACACAGCCTCTCAGTTGAGGAGCGCGGGGGCGACCTGCTTTGCGAAGAGCTCCATCGTGAGCTCGTCGACGGGTGGCCGGGCAACCATGAGGAAGTCTCCGACGCCCATCTCTCGAAACGGCCGCAGCATGTCGGCGAACCGTTCCGGCGTCGTCGTTATGAACCGTCCCCTGAGCTGGTCCTCGTCGATGCCGGCGGTCGCCGCGCGCTCCTTCGCACGATCCTCCACCTCCGCCTCGGTCGTACCCAGGATCACCGAGGTGCTGACCTGCTTTCTGATATCCCCCGGATCCCGCCTGAAGTCATTGCAGTGTCCGGCCAACACCTCGAGCTTGTGCCGGTACTCCTCCTCCGGCATGAGGAAGGTGTTCCACCCGTCGGCCACCTCGGCCACAACTCGAAGCGTCCGGCGCTCCCCCATCCCGCCCACCCACAGCGGGATCGACGGTGACTGCACCGGCTTCGGCTCGCACAGGGCGTCCTTCAGCCGGTAGTGCTTGCCCTCGAACGTCGTCCGCTTGTTCGTCCACATCGACTTCAGGATCAGGCACGCCTCGCGCAACATCTCCGCCCGGGTCCGAAACGGCGGGAACGGGATGCCGTACTGCTGGTGCTCGAGTTCGAACCAGGCGGCGCCAATCCCGAGCTCGAGCCGGCCGGCGGAGATGTGGTCGATGGTGACGGCCATGTTCGCCAGCACGGCCGGATGGCGATAGGTCACCCCGGTCACGATCACCCCGCACCGCAAGCGCGAGGTGTGTGCGGCCGTCGCGGCGAGCAGGGTCTGGGCCTCGAAGCAGGGTCCCTCGGGGTCGGAGAAGATCGGCAGGAAGTGGTCGAAGCACGAGGCCCAATCCAGGCCGAGGTCCTCGGCCTTCCTCCACGTGGCGAGGTAGTTCGGGAAGTCGGTGTTCTGCTGGCCGACCTGGATCCCGAAACGGAGCCGTCCGTCGAAGATCTGCACGAGCCATGCTATCCCGGCTCGAAGCGGGCAGAAGGCTCGCCGGCGAAGGGCTAGCTCGGGCCAAGAAGGGGCAGCCCCGGTACTAGGAGCACGAGGGCGCTTGCAAGGATCAGGCCGGCGCCGATCGGCACTACTCCGCGCTCTCCGCCACGGCCCGTCTTCTCGAATACCATCAGTGCGGTGAGCGCGGCCATCCACCACATGTTGGCCACGCCGGCCGCGAACCCCACCAGCATCAACGCCCAACAGCATCCGAGACAGAACAGACCGTGGATCCGGCCGAGCCGGAAGGCCGGACCCGCGCCGCGTCGGTAGTGCTGAACGAGGAACGAACCCGGGTGCCGGCACTCGGTCAGACATCGCTCCTTGAGTTCCGAGAACTGGAACGCGCCCGCCAGTGCCAGGACCGAGCCCGCGATCAGCTGCGGATGCGCCGCCAGCCACGGCCAGGTGTGGACGAGCCTGTGAAGGCCGACGTCCCCGCCGAACGCGAGGACCCCGAACGCCGTCCACACCATCGCGTATCCGGCGATCAGCGCCGCGGTGGCCCGCCCGGGCTTCTGCTGGCCCGCGGCCGCGACGCGGAACAGCCGGATCAGCGGAAGGCTCGACGGGAGCATCATCGCGGCGATCATCAGCTGCCACGCGAGGACGAAGACCCCGAGGGCTCCCACCATTGGCAACCCGCTGTGGATCAGCGCGCCGTGGCCGAGGAGCTCGGCCTCTCCGGTGGCCTTGGCTGCGATCGCGACGGCCCAGGCCGTCGCGATCGCCCCGATCAGCACGACCGGCACTCCCGGCCTGCGGGTTCTGACGCCGGCGACGGCGCCGATCACGCCGTGTACTCCATCTTCCAGTCGGACTGGATCGCGTTCCGGCCCTCGAATTCCCACTCCATCCCGTACTCGGGCAGCGTCACGCGGTGCACCGACGCCTTCGAGATCCAGGCCGGCGAGCCTGGGACGGTCGAGAAGACGGAGTCCCGGAGCGTGGTCACGCTGCCGTCTGGACCGCGGTACGGCTCCATCACGGTCTCGACCTTCCCGGGGATGCTGAGCGTTCCCACGCCCCCTCGGATCTCATGAGACAGGGGGACGCTCTCGACGCCCTTCACCGTACCGAACAGCTGCGCGAGGTCCGCCATGGGGCCACCGAGCTGCCCGCCGAGCGCGGCCACCAGCGCGTCGCGCTGCTCCGGCGTGGCCCGATCGTCCACCAGCACGACGATCTCCCAGTTGCCGGCAAGGACGTTGCCCGGGATGTACGCCACCGCCACGACGGATAGCCCCGAGACGTCGATCCCCTGGATCCGTCCCTCGTCGATGTGGTACGAGATGAAACTGCGGCAGTCGCCCTGGTCCGGATCCTCGCCGATCCAGCAGGGGCACAGGACGTTGCACGAGCAGGCCTCGATCATCGTCCCCGTGAGGGAGTACACCTCTCCGGCCCCTTGAAGCTTCTCCTCGGTCCTGGCCATTCCTCCTCCTCTCCGGGTGCCGGACGATCGCCGGGCCCCCGCTCCTGCTCGGATGGCGTGAATCCGGGGGGAACAACTGTTCCTGGCCTTGCCCGCTCACAGGTCCCAGACGGGCGGCTCCCGCCCGGGAGGTGCGTATGAGCAGAACCGGCCGGTGCGGATAGACGTGGCGAGGTGTACCCCGAGCGCCGGACAGTCCACCGACACCGTCCGGACGGCCGCCTTGATGGCCTTCGTGACGCTCACACGCGCGCGCTCGGCCGGTGACGGCATGTCCCGGTCCCGCCCCCCAAGGCCAAGCGACCGTTCCAGCTCCGACGTGAGGGCGTCGATCTCGGCCTCGACCCGCGCGGCCCGTTCCGGGTCGTTCCAGGACCGTGCCTCCTCCAGTTCCTCCCCCAGCTCGCCCAGGCGCCGCCGGAAGTCGTCCTTCGCCCGCTGATCCAGCACCGGTTCGGTTCCCCCCAGCCGAGACGCGCGTAGCCCTTGCGCGCCGGCGTGGTCATCGGAAGGGGGTTCGGCGGCCTGCGCTCCCGCCAGCTCCAACACGTGGACGTCCCGGCCCGGCGCGGCCAGGAGCAGCCCGATGTAACGGAGGCCTTTCAGGTCGTGCAGCCGGGCCATGTCGCCGCGGTACGCCACGGTCCAGAACTGGCGCGACGGAAGGTCCCTCGATCGGCGTCCCTGCTCGCCCCAGCGCCGGCCAGACCCGCCGCCCCGGCAAGCGCGGAAGCGCGCTCGGCGATGCCAGGGAGATCGAGCTCGTCGCAGATCGCGGTGGCGCGGGCCAGGAGGTTGCCGGCGCGCTCGTCGTCGCCGGCCCCCCCCTTCGGGCCAGGAGCATCCGCGCGTGCTCGACCAGGACCCTCGCCTCGATGGCCCGGGCATGCATCGCCTCGCACAGCTCCATCGCCAGTTCGAAATGCTTCTCCGCTTCCTCCCATCGTTCGAGCAGCGTCGCCACCATCCCCAGCCGCATGGCCACCGGACCAAACGGCATCGTGGAGATCGAGATGGCGTTCCGGTCGGCGAACGGCGCGAGCAGTTCGTAGAGCTCGGCCGCCTTCGATTCATCCCGAAGCAGGACCGACGCCTCCGCCAGGCCACACAAATGCAGGATCCACAGCCCGTCGCGGGGAAGGTCGGCGAAGCCGTTGCGGGCGTGTCGCTCGACCTCGGCCCTCGCCGACCGTTCGTCGCCGAGCTCGGCCGCCGCCAGCGCGTCCCGCCACCGAGGGATGCCGCGGAACCGCTCGCCGTGCTGCTCGATCCGATCCCGGACCTCCTCCAGCCGACCTTGGGTCCACCGGAGCGCCAGCAGCTGCGCGTACTCGAACATGTAGAAGACGTACTCGCTCTCGCGAACCCTGGCGATCTCGAGGGCCTCGCGCACCTGGCGCTCCGCGTGGGCCACCCAGCCCTCGAGCAGTGACCGTACGCCTCGGAGGCAGGCCGTGTGCCACAGATAGAAGGGCTGCCGGATCCGGTCGGCGAGCTGCGCCATCGCCTCGAGCTCGGTGTCGATCCCGGGGACATCGCACAGCTCCAAGAAGCAGTGCACGCGGATGTGGCGCGCCAAGAAGGCGGCCTCCTCGTCGCCGGCGCCGGTGGCCGCGACCAGCATCTGCTGGGCGTTCGACAGCCGATCGCCCACCGAATCTGGGGCGAGCGTCGCCCAGTGCCGGCCGCGCAGCGCTTCGACCAGCGCCTCCGAATCACCTAACCGGAGTGCCATGTCGATGGCCTCCTGGCTGAGCGAGAGGCGCGGGTCGCGGAACTCGGTCTGGTACAGCTGGGTCGCCAGCCTGGCCAGCGCGCGGGCTCGGAGCGGGCCATCGCCTTTCGGGAGGGCATCGAGCGCCTCTTCCAGGAGCGAGATGCCTCTCGTCCCGGCCTCGAATCGGGCCGTGAGGAGAAGGGCGCCAAACCCCAGATATGGGACCGCGCCGGTCACGTAGCCGAGGGCGGCGCGCGTCAGGATCTCGTGATCGCCCGCTCGCCGGGCGATGGCCGCCGCGTGCTCGAAGCTCCGTCGCGCGTCCTCGGTGTCGCCGGCCCTGGATTGGACATCGCCAAGTCGGAGGAGGATGTCCGCGCTTCGCTCCGACCCCGCTTCGGTCGGTCCCAGCAGCTGCAAGGCTCGCTTGTAGAGCCCGACGGCGTCCTCGTACGCGAGCACCGCCCTTGCTCGGTCGGCCGCCCGCACCGAGTAGTCCACGGCTCGCTCGGATTCTCCGATGGGGGCCGCCTGGGCGAGGTGGTGGGCGATCTCGGCCAGGTGCGGTTCCAGATCGTCGTGGAACAGGTCCTCGAGCTCGCGACCGACCGTTCGATGAAGCTCCATGCGACGGGTCGCCGGGAGATCTTCGTACAGCGTCTCGCGAACGAGGTCGTGAGCGAAGGCGTAGGTGCCGGGCTGGTTCCGATCCTCGGTGATCACGCCCCCGCGTTCGCTCTCCGCGAGCACGTCGATGATCCGCCCGGGGCTGAGCGTCGTCGTGGGCGCGATCACCCGGAAGTCGAAATCGCGCCCGATGACGGCCGCCAGGCGCAGCAGGTTCACGGCCTCGGGCGACAGCCCCGCGAGTCGCCGGCGGATGAGCCCGCGGACCTCTTCGGGCAGGGGGAGGGCGGCGGCCTCGTCGGCGGCTGCCAGCCTGCCCTCCGCCACCAGGACCCGGACGACCTCGCCGATAAAGAACGGGTTGCCGCCCGTCACGTCGCTGACCCGCGTTGCCACCGCGTCGACGGCTCGTCCCCGGACGCGAGCGCAATGAGGCGAGCGACCTCGATGGTGCTGAGTCCCCGCAGCGGGATCCGCCGACCCAGCCTGGCCAGGTCGCCGAACAGGTCGGCGAGCTCGTGGACCCGTAGCTCCCCCTCCCGGTACGAGCCCATGGCAACGATCGGACGCTCCGGAACGGTGGTCGCCAGGAACCGCAGGAGCAGCAGCGATGGCTCGTCGGCGGCATGGAGGTCGTCGAGCACAATCAGGGTCGGCCGGTCACGTGCGGAATCCGCCAGGAACCGCCCGACCTGGTCGAAGAGCTGGAAGCGATCGGCCTCGGGGTCGACCGACTCCGACACGGCCGAACGACGCCCTCGCTCCGATCCACCGCCGGCCGATTCCGGGACGGGCCCGAGCTCCGCGAACTCGCCACCGGCCCCCCGCACGACCTGGATCCACGGCCAGTATGCCGGAGCGCCTCCGCCCTCCCAGCACCGTCCGGTCAGCACCCGCCAGTCCCGCTCCTCTGCGTGTTCGGCCACCGTGCTCATCAGGCGGCTCTTCCCGATCCCCGGTTCGCCCGAGATCAGGAAAAGCGACCCGTGACCGGCGGATGCCGCGGGAAGCGCCGACAGCACCTCGTCGAGCTCGCGCGTTCGACCGACGAATGGCCGGGCTTGCTCCCCCGGTGTCGCATCGCCGGACACGCTCTCGGCGGGGAGGCGGTCACCGATCGACGGAGTGGGGACTTCACCAACCATCGCGCCACAAGTCTGTCCCTCAGAGGACGAGCGAGTCCAGACGGGACTCGTTGGGCCCGGAGGGGCCAGGGCGACCGGACGACCTAGAGCTGCGGGCGGCGGATCCGGACCCGGAGGATGTCCCGGAGGCTCACGATGCCCAGCACCGTCTTTCCGTCGACGACCGGCAGATGCCGGAAGCCCTGGCCCATCATGGTCTCGGCGGCATCATCGGCGTTCACGTCGGGGGCGGCGGTGACCGGGTCGCGGGTCATCCAGTCGGAGACCGGCGATGAGGTCAGATCCGAGCCCGAAGCCGCCGCGCGAAGCACATCACGCTCCGTGAAGATGCCGACGAGCCAGGAGCCCTCCATCACCACGGCCGATCCGAACCGCCCCTTGACCATGCTGTTTGCCACGTCGGCGACCGAGACGTCCCCCGTGGTGGTGAAGACCTCGCGCGTCATGATCTCGTTCAGGGTGGCCATACCTGCTCCTCGATGAGTGACGTCAGCCGCCCTCGCCCCCGACCTCGTGGAACTCCGAGTCCTCGAGCGGTTTCGCGGGGTCGGCGAGGTCCTCGTTGAGCCGGCGCCAGAGCGCGCCTGCCCACGAGCTGACGTTGGGCCAGCGCTGCCAGAAGACCTGCAGCGTGGCCTCGTCGAACGTGCGTGCGGCCTCATCAGGCGTTGCGGCCTGGGCAACGCGCTCGCATTCGTCGAGGGCCTTCAGCAGGTGCTCGGAGACTTCGTTCACGGGACCCCCTTTTTCCCGGCGAAGTCTAGTCCGGACTCGACGCGACTTGCCCGATTCGGGACGAGTCTGAGAAACTCCTCCCGCAGCGTTCACACCGCCCACGGGAGGCAGCGTGGGAACTCCCCCAGCCTCTTTAGCCGCGACCGCGAAGCTGCGGCGCACCGACCGCGCGCCGCCACCTCCGCCGAGGAGGACCCTCGCCAACCCGGCTAGTGACGCGCACTTGCCTGTCTGAAGGAGCCGTGAATGAGAGCCGTTGTGAAACGACCGCTTCTGGTATTGGCCACCGCGGGCAGCGTGATCGCGAGCCTCTCGCTGGTGGGTCTGCCCCAGGCTCACGGCGTCGGGGTTCAGGCCCTGGTGAGCACGGGAAGCCCGCAGACCACGCACCCTCAGAACGCCCAGAACGAGCCGGCCCTCGCGGTCGACCCCCTCCACCCGAGCACCCTGGTGGCGGGCTCGAATGACCTCGTGGACATGCAGCCCTGCTCGAGGGACGCCTCCACCAAGTCCGGGGCCTGCTCGTACCCGCTCGGGACGTTCAACCTCGGCGTCGGGCTGCAGGGCGTGTATTTCTCGTTCGATCGGGGTCACAGCTGGACCCAGCCCACGTACCAGGGGCTGACGGCCGCGGGATGCGATCCCACAGCGGATTCGCCCACGAGCCCCTGCCAAGCGGAGGTAGGCGACATCCACACCGTGCCGAACTTCTACGAGAATGGCCTTCGGTCCCGGAGCGACCCGGGCGTGGCGTTCGGCCCCAAGCCCGGCGCCGACGGAACATTCTCCTGGAGCAACGGCACGCGCCTGTACTACTCGACGCTGGCCACGAACCTCACCGACACGACGATCGGGACCGAGGGCCAGAACACCCCCACGAGCGTGGTGGTCTCCCACTTCGACGACCTGTCCGCGGCGAACTACCAGGATCAATCGAGATGGTCGCGGCCCTTCTTCGTCGACAAGAACGTCGGCCCGACCGCCGGGCTGGACAAGGAGCAGGTGTGGGCGGACAACGCCGCCACCAGCGACTTCTTCGGCAACGTGTACGTGTGCTACACGGACTTCCACAGCTTCAGCGGCGGTCTCAATTTCCCGCTCATCCCCATGGTCGGGGTGTCCCGGGACGGCGGGACGACCTGGACCTCGCGGCAGGTGGCGCCGCCGACGACCGCCACCCCGGTCGGCTTCCACCAGGGCTGCACCGTACGGACCGACAGCCACGGGGTGGTCTATGTCTTCTTCACTCACTCCTTCGCCGGGACCCCCGGTCTCGGGTTCCACCAGATGATCAAGTCGGTCGATGGGGGACGCTCCTGGGGCCCGCCTCGGGACGTCCTGCCGATGAACGATGCCTGCTTCTTCGTCGAGCCGATCGAGAACCGGTGCGTGTACGACGGCGTGGCGGGAGCCCGGACCGACCTCGCGGCCATGCCCAGCGTGGACATCGCGAACGGCGCGCCGACGGGTGAGGACGCGACGAACGAGATCGTGGACGCCTGGAGTGACGGACGCGACGGGTTGAACCACGAGAAGACCTTGTTCTCCTACTCGACGGACGGCGGCACGACGTGGTCGACGCCGACCGCGATCTCCAACCCCGGGGACCGGTCGGCGTACTCGGCCCCGGCCATCGCGCCTGACGGGTCAAGGGTGTACGTGGTGTACCAGGCAGTCTCGGCGCCGATCGACGAGACTTCGACCGCGACGCCGCGGCCCGAGTTCGGGGTGTTCTTGTCAGCGGAACTCGACGAGGACGGCGCACCGGGCGCGTGGACCACCGAGTTCTCGGGACCCACCGGCGACCTTCGCGGCACGTCGCAGGGACGGATCCTCTACAACGAGTTCTTCGGGGACTACGTCTACGCCATCGCCACGCGCGACTACGGGGCTGGGGTGTGGACCGACACGCAGAGGACGGCGGACTGCCCGGCCATGGACGCCTGGCGCCAGGCCTCGTTCGACGCGGGCCACCGCATCCTGCCCGGAGCGCCGTGGCCGCTCGGCGATTGTCCCGAGAACTTCGGGAACAACGACATCTTCAGCGCCACCACGGGCTAGGGATCGGATCGGTCGGACGGGGAGGGCGGCGAAGGCCGCCCTCCCCGCCGCCCGCCGGAAACCGTTGCGAGCCGTCGCGTCAGCCTTCGGCGGCGGCCCCCAGCGGGCAGATGATGCTTCCCCGACCACCGTCGGACGGTCTAAGGTGACGAGTGTCAAGGATGGAAGTGGGCGGCGATGCTACGTCTGAACCGGCACTCGGGACGGGGGACGATCGCCCGGCCCCTCAGGGTCCTGGTCGCCGCTCCTCAGCCGCTCCACCGAGAGCTGATGCGCTTCTTCCTCGAGGAGGAAGGGTGCCACGTGGTGGCGTTGGTGGCGTCGGGCGAGGATGCGGTCAGCTTGGGCACGTCGAAGCGACCCGATGCACTGATACTTCACGAAAGCATCGCGGACATGGCCGGCGCGGGCCTCATCCAACGGGTTCGACAGGGTTCAACCTCAACGAAGATCGTGGTCGTCACGCCCCAGCCCGAACAGGCATGGAGCGGCCCGTCCCGGGGGGCCGATGCCTATCTTGAAGAGTGGGTCGGGATCCAGGAGCTAGGGATCGTCCTGCAACGGCTGTGCCCGGGCACGCCGGTCCCCGCGGAACCGGCTCGGATGCAACCAGAACCGGGGACGACGAGCGAGTCCACGGCGGCCGGGCAGCGCCGGCTCCCCCTACCTCCTCGAGTCGTCAACCTGCCGGTGGGAGGACGCGCCCGTTGGCACGAGCGGTTCACGGGCGCGGCAGTCGCCTCGGTCATCTTCATCCTGCTGCTCCTCGGCGGGGGGCTGTTGCAGCAACCGGCAACGTCTAGGGGTCCGAGATCTGCGGCGTCCCCAAACCTAACCAACGCCTTCGCGACCCTCGACGTCCTCCTTGTGAGCATGCGTGAGGGAATGTCCGAGAAGGCTATCGCCGAAAACGCACGCCGGCTCGTCGCAGCGCGTGCAGCCGCGCTGGCTTCGGGGGCGGACACCACTCGACTCGACGCGGCGATCGATGCGGAGGTGTCCCCATTGCTGTCGACCGTCACGGACAAGGGGGCCGCCGCTGTCGAATACGTCCTCGGAGACCTGGTGAGCATCCCCGGGTCCGCCGCCCAGCCCCGAAACTGGCCCGGCGAAAGTGCCGAATCCAGAGGCCACCCCAACGGAAAGGTCCACCCCCAACCATTCGCCCAACCGGGAGGAACCGGCGACCGCCCGGGCGTCGCCGAGCCCGGAGCCCAGCGAGACTCCACCCCCGGAGCCCAGCGAGGCTCCGATCCCGAACCTCAAACCAACGGAGGCTCCACGACCGGAGCTCAAACCGACGGAGGCTCCACGACCGAAGCTCAGCTCGAGGGAGACTCCCAGACCGGAGCTCAGCCCGACGGAGACGCCGAACCCGATGCTCGGTCCGACAGAGAGGCCGAGCACGCGGGGCCCGAGAGCGGTCCCAGCCATCCCGACGCAGCGGGCCTCCTGTTCGGGAGTCTGCCCCTCCCGTCCTGGATGCGGGCCGGGGTCCGGAAGTGATTCTGACGCCTGTCGATCGTGTGGATAGCTGAATTGGATCGGTGATCGTGGGTACCTTTCGCCCAGAACGACGTTGAATGATTAGTGGAGTGCGCCGCGAAGGTCCCCCGCAGCGCTCATGATCGATAAGGACGCGGAGGCCCGGAATGCGCTGGTACGTGCTGGAAAACCCACATGAAGCCGACATCCCCACCCACATCGTGGCCGAGGTGGTCGCGGAGGTGGGCGAGGACGGAACCTCCACGCTTCGAGAGAGCCCGGTGCTCTGTGACGACCGCACCCTCGTGTCGCGGGATGAGCTCCTAGCGACCGACGAGGGGCGGCGCGCCCTGGCAGCGTGGGAATCGGGTGAAGACTCCGCGTTCGAGGAGGCCACCCGCCGCCTCATCGCGACCGCCATCGCGGAGGATGAGCGGCTCTTCTCGACCGGGTCGGGGTGATTGGCGGGGAAAGCCCCTGGCGTGGCACCATCCCCGGGTGCGTGTTGCCTTCCCTCGACCGTTCAGGCGGTGGCGGCGCTCCGTTGTAGCGTTTTGGCTGCTGCCGCTACTCGCGCTGGGCCTGTACGCACGGTCGGCAGGGGCGCAGGTAGGGCCGGTCCGACCGCTTCAGCTCAAGGTCCTTGAGTTCAACATCGAGTACGGCGGGGTCCACGTCAGCTTCGACAAGGTCGTGGAGGCGATCCGGAGGAGCGGCGCCGACGTGGTCGCCATCGAAGAGGCCCAGGGCCACACCCTGGCCCTTCAGCGCGCCCTGGGATGGCCGTACGCGAGCGGCCGGCTCCAGATCCTGTCGAAGTACCCGCTGATCGACCCCCCCGGCGCGGACGGCGTCTACCTCTTCATCCAGCTCGCGCCGGGGCAGGTGGTGGCCATCGAGAACATCCACCTGCCCTCGAACCCATACGGCCCCTTCGAGGTCAAGCAGGGCGAGACCAAGCGCTTCGTGCTCGAGCTGGAGCGCAGGCTCCGGCTCCCCGCCATCCAGCCGTTCCTCCAGGCCGCGGAAGGCCTTGGGACTCAGGGCATCCCGGTGTTTATGGCCGGCGACTTCAACGCGCCTTCCTGGCGGGACTGGACGCCGGAGATGGTGGGCGAGCGGTTCCAGATCCGCTACGCGGTCAGGTGGCCGGTGAGCGTTGCGGTGGAGGAAGCCGGGTTCGTGGACTCGTATCGGCAGGTGTACCCGAGCCCCAAGCGCCATCCCGGCCTGACGTGGTGGGCGGCCCGGCCGCACCTTGCGTTCTGGGACCCGGGGAAGTACGCCCCCCAGGACCGGATCGACATCATCTACGCGCTCGGCGAGGCGAAGGCCGCGGCCGCGGAGGTCATCGGCGAGGCCGGAGCGCCCGTGGACCTGAGCGTGACGCCCTGGCCCTCGGACCACCGGGCCACCGCCTCGACCTTCACCGTCACCCCCGGCGCGCCGCCGGTCATGGTGGCGGCCGAGGAGCGGCTGGCGGCCATCGGCGACGACGTGCACGTGACGTTCCACTCGCCGGGAGCCGGCGGGGAGCATGTGGCCATCGTCCCCGCGGACGGGCACCCGGCATCCGGGGCCATCGCCGACAAGTCCACGGGCGCAGGCGGCCCCACCGACGGGACGCTCGCATTCTCCACCGACGGATGGACGCCCGGCGCGTATGAGGCCGTGCTACTCCACGGGGGCGGCCAGGAGCTGTCGCGGATCCCGTTCTGGGTGAAGCAGCCGGGCACGGGACCTTCGGTCTCGACGGGGAAGGACACCTACCCGGTGGGCGAAGGGATCGACGTCTCGTGGGAGAACGCCCGGGGCGAGCGGTGGGACTGGATCGGCGTGTACAAGCGGGGGCGGGATCCCCGCATCGCCTACTACCTGCTGTGGACGTACACGGGGTCCACGGTCGCCGGCTCGACCCTGATCGACGAGTCCGTCCATGGCCCGTGGCCGCTCGACGCCGGGAAGTACAGCGTGTACCTGCTCCGCGACGACGGCTACCGCAAGGAGGCGGGCGCCAACTTCGCGATCAGTGGCTAGCGCGGCGCCGATATCCGTAGACTCCATGACTGACCGTCACGCGAACGAAAGGGGCGACCGATGGCTGACAGCGCGAAGGAAGCGTGGAACCAGGTCGGCGACAGGTTCGGCGAGTGGAGTCGGCTGCTCGGCGAGAAGTACCGCAAGCGCGGCGAGGAGCTGGGGACGACCGCCGAGGAGGACCGTAAGAAGCTCGATGACGCGATCCAGACCGTGACCCGCCAGGTCGACCAGGCGTTCACCTCGCTCGGCGAAACGCTCCGGGACCCTGAGGCCAAGCAGCATTTGAAGGAAGCCACGAAGTCGCTGGGCGACGCCCTCACCACGACGTTCTCGGAAGTCGGGGAGCAGATCCGGAGCAAGCTCGGCTCGTCGGGTTCGTCGGGTTCATCGGGTTCATCGGGTTCGTCCACCTAGGCGGACCGACCGCCCGGGTCGTTTCCGATGGGAGGTGGCAATGGATCGTTCGGATGATCGCTCCGAGGTCTCGGTGGTAGGTCCGGGGACGAAGATCGAAGGCACGGTGATCGCGGCCGGCTCCCTCAGGGTCGAAGGGGAAGTCAAGGGCAAGATCACTGCCGAAGGCGAGGTCTCGCTCACCCCTCAGGGTCGGGTGGAAGCCAACATCCAGGCCGGGAGCATCACGGCTGGGGGCCGGGTCAAGGGCAATCTGACCGCGAAGGGCAACGTCTCGCTGCCCGCCGACAGCCGACTGGATGGAAACATCCGCGGCCACAACGCAGACGTCGGCGGCATCGTCATGGGCAGCATCCTGGTGAAGGGAACGGCCAAGCTCGGCCCCCGCGCCCGGGTGGAAGGCGACATCACCTCGAAATCCCTCGCGATCGCCGAGGGGGCTGTCTTCATCGGGCGCTCCAACATGGGCGAGGAGGCCACACAGCCGGAAGAGACGGCCCCGCGGGTGGAAGCCCGCCAGGGCGTTCCGTAGACCCCCGAAGTGGCGCGCCCGCTCCGGGTTGGGATCCAACTCCCCGAAGTCGAGCGTGACGTCCGGTGGCCCGAGTACGTGACCATGGCTCGAGCGGCCGAGGCCGCCCGGTTCGACTCCATGTGGCTGGGCGACCACCTGCTGTACCGGGGCGACGGGCGCCCCGAGCGCGGGCCCTGGGAGGCCTGGTCCCTGCTCTCCGGGCTCGCCGCGGTCACCGAGCGGATCGACCTCGGCCCCCTCGTGGCCTGCCTGGCATTCCACCCCCCTGGAGTGATCGCCAAGATGGCCGCGACCGTGGACGAGGTGAGCGGCGGCCGCCTGATCCTCGGGGTCGGCGCGGGATGGAACGAGCCCGAGTTCAGCGCATTCGGGATCCCCTTCGATCATCGGGTCTCCAGGTTCGAGGAGTCCTTCGAGATCATCCGCCGGCTGTTCTCCGGCGAGCGGGTCACGCTCGATGGCCGGTTCTGGCGGGCCGACGACGCCGTGATGCTGCCGAAGCCGGCACGGCGCCCGCCGATAATGGTCGGGAGCGCGGGCAACCGGGTCCTGTCGATCGCCCTGCCCCACGTGGACGCCTGGAACACCTGGTACGACAACTACGGCAACACCCCGGAAGGGTTCGCCACGCTGAACGCCAGGGTCACCGACGCGGCGGCCCAGGCGGGGCGGCGGCCGGAGGAGATCGCACGAAGCGCGTGCGTCCTGGTGGTGCTCGACCCGGCGGCCGTCGATCGCCCGGTCGAGGATGGTGTCACGCCGCTCGAGGGCACCCCCGAACGCATCGGGGCGGGCCTCAGGGACCTGGCGGAGGCGGGCGCGGACGAGGCCATCGTGGTGGCCAACCCCATCACGGAGCGCTCCATCCTGGCCCTCGGCGAGGCCGTGGCCACCCTGGATCCCTGATCGGCCCGGAACGTCAGGCACCCAGAGTGTGCAAGGCTGCCCAGCCTCCTCGCTGACGCAACGAGGGCACAACCAATCGAGATCCTGCATGCACGTGCGTTCCGGGACCGACGAAGCGTCGGTCCCGGACCGCACCCAAGACCCTCAGCTAGTAAAGGCCACCACCCGAGCCGCCGCCCGCCGTCGCCGCCAGCACGATCGCGAGGGCGATCACTGCGCCGATGGCGAGAGCGACCACGAGGGTCTTCCTCCAACTCCAGCCACGTCTTCCTTCGGATGTCGCCATATGCACCTCCGATCACCACCCGTCGCTTCCATCGATCTTGTCGCGACACCTATGCGCTTCAACACTGAGAGCGCTGCAGAGCTTCCGATCGAGCTTGTGATCTACATCACAGAACCGCGCGGGGGTCCGGGACGAACAAGGGCAACCGTGTCCCGGAGTCGCCACGACTTCGATCCCCACCATGCCCGCTTGCGGGAGTGCTTTCAGGCCGCGTACGTCCAGTCCGGCCGCTTCAGTCGGTACCGGTCGTCGTAGATGAACCGCCCCGCCGAGGGATCGAAGTCAACGATCTTCGGCAGGACGAGGTCCCTGGAGCTCGGACAGGGCCTCGACACATGCGCGGCGAATTCCTCGCCGAACGTCTGCAGCAGGCTCTGCACGAGCAGGCTCTCCCCGGTGGGGAGGGCACACTTCTGGCCGTCGGTCACGGTTTTGGCCCGCGCGAGCACCGTGTCGAGATCGGCGATGTCTCCTTCACCCCGTTCGAATCGATCCAGCAGGTCGGTGATCTCACCCGAGCCCAGCTTGCAGGGCGGGCACTGCCCACACGATTCCACGTACAGGAAGCGCGAGAACAGGGCGGCCACCCGAACGATGCACGCCGACTCGTCGAAAACGGCGAAGCCTCCCGCGCCAAGGCCGGAGCCGACCTCCCGTATGGACTCGAAGTCCAGGGGCGTGTCAAGCTGCTCGGGGATCAGGGCAGTGCTCGAGGCACCAGGGATCACAACCTTGATGGAGCGACCCTCGCGCGGACCGCCTGCCGAGCCCTCGATGAGCGAGCGGAGGGGCGTGCCGAGGGGCAGTTCGAAGACGCCCTCGACGCGAACGTCCGTGGCGACGGTGAACAGCATCGTTCCCGGTGATGTCTCCGTGCCGGACGAACGGAGCCAGTCCCGACCGTTGGCGACGATCTGGGGCACGTTTGCCAACGTCTCGACGTTGTTCACCAGCGTGGGGTTGCTCGTCTCGGCCGTGGCGAAGAGACCTTGCATGAAGGGTCGGAGGATCCGGGGCAGGGGTTCCCGTTGTTCGATGACCTCGAGCAGCCCGGTCTCCTCGCCCAGCAGGTAATGGTCCGGACCCACGACGATCTCGACGGGGATGCCGGCCAGGGCATCGGCCGCGTCCATCTCGCGGAGGGCACGGATGAGCGACTCCGTCTCGGCCGCGAAGATCTCCTTCAACCCCACGTATGCGCGCTCGGCCCCCACGGCGTACGCCGCGATGGCCAGGCCCTCCAGAACCTGGTACGGGTTGGTCCGCATGAGGAGGCGGTCCTTGAATGTGGCCGGCTCGCCTTCCGCCGCGTTGCAGACCGCGTATCGGATCCCGGACCCGGTATCCCGGATGGCCCTCCACTTCTCGCCGGTAGGGAATCCGGCCCCGCCGCGACCCCTGAGTCCGCTTCCAGTGACCTCCTCGATCACTGCTGCAGGCGTTGAGGACACGGCTCGTTCGAGGCCCCGCAGGCCTCCATCGGCAACGTAGCTCTCGAGCGACGTCGGCGCGATGCCGAGTAGGGCCATATCCACCTTCCCTCGCGAACGGCTGCGCGGAGCCCTCCGCTCCCATTTCCTTAATCCTACGGAGGACGATCGCGTCGGAGGCCGCGGGCAAGGACCGCCAGGCCGGCCAGGACGCAAGCGGCGCCGATCCAGCCCCAAAAGGCCTTACCGGTCATGAAGCTCCCCTCCAGCACGCCCAACCCCTGCAGGATGAACACTCCACCAACCACGATGAGGCCGATGCCGACCGAGACGAGCGACACTCGCATCCCATCAGTGTGAGGGATGGCGACGATCAGGTGGTCGCACGGCCCGATGGCGGCGGCGCGTAGATCCGAGGACGTGAGGGGCGCCTCCGCCTCTCCAACCTCACCGCCCAGATCCCAACGGCCAATACGATCCCCGCACCGGCGAGCTGCACCCACGGCCCGATCCCCATCGACACCGTGACGAGCGCCCCGCGGGCGCGCAGCACCGACCTCAACTGACCGAGCTGGTCCGTGAGGTAGACGAAGGTGATGAACGAGGCGATGAGCGATCCGAGGCCCAGGCTGCGGAGCAGCTGAGGGCTCGTCTCGCGACGGCCGTACAGATAGAGCAACGCCACGACGACGATGGCGACCGAGAACCCGATGCTGAGGATCGGTGCGCCGCCTTGGGCTCCCGTGAGGTTGTCGGTCTGCGCTCCCCCGACCACGATCCAGGGAAGGAAGTAGCCAACCGCCCGAACGAGGCCGCCGACCGCCGCGAGGACGCCGATCGTGGTCCGATTCGCCTCCAGGCGATCGGCCTCGTCGGGATCGAGGGTGGGCGCGCTGGGCGAAGGCGCGCGCAGCACGTCGGGTGTGGGAGGCAACGCCCCGACCGTCAGCACGCGCACGACTTCGGTAGCCGCCCCTCGCTTGGACTTGGACGCCTCGAGCTCGACCCGCCGGCTCTCCGACGGGACCTCGATCGTGAGCCGCACGGTGACCGCCTTCGTCTCCGAGCTGACGCGGAGCGCCGCCCGGGACCACGCGGCGAGCTGCCGCTTCGCCTTCCACCCGAACCCCGAGCGAGCGTCGAACACGAGCAGTCGGGTCGGCGTGACCACGAGCATCAGGTAGCGGCGGAATGCGAGGCCGCTCGCCTCTCGCTCCTCCCGGGCTCGCCTCCGTGCCGAGATCTCCCCGAAGTCCGTATAGCGGGCTGCGAGCGTGCCCGCCGCCTGGAAGATCCCGGCGGCCAGGACCTCCTCCCCGGGCACGGCACGGCGAGCGGAGGAGATGACGCTCATGATGGCCTATCGGCAGGGACCAACTTCCCTTGAGCCCACGAATGTTCCCGGGGTGAGGCACAATCGAGCGGTGAGGCGGAGCCGGAATTGGTGGCCGGGGGCCGTGGCCGGCCTGGCCGGTGGGGCGGCCGTCACCCTTGCGGGCGCGCTCCTGCACACGCTGGTTGCCGCTGTGCCGTTCCTGCCGATCGCCATCGCGCAGGTGCTTGTTCGGACGACGCCGGGACGCTTCGACAGCTTCTTCATCGATCGCCTGGGCCACGGAGCGATGCAGCTCGCCATCATCGGCACGTGCATCGCCTACCTGGTCCTGGCGGCGGCGTTCGGCGTGGCCATCCCCTGGGTGAGGCGAATGCTCCTGCCCCTCGGCGCGGTGGCCCGAACCGCCGCAGGCCCGATCGCCTTCCTTCCCCTGTGGGTCGTCTCGGTGGTCCTGTACCCGTCCAACCCGCAGTGGGTGGGCCGGCTCGCCTTCGCGTTCATCACGCTGCCGCTGTACGTGGCCGGCGGCGCCGTCGCGGAGTGGGCCCTGGACCGACTCACCGCCCAGCCGGCCGAGCAGGCCGCCGATCCCACCCTCACGCGCCGCTACTTCCTCAGGGCAGCCTGGTTCGGTGCGGCCGGCATGCTGCTCGGCGTGTCCCCCCTCGGCGCCCTGATCTTCCGGCGGCCCGACCCGGGAGAGCAGCGGCTGCGCGGCGTGTCGGCGACGCCGTCCCCGGTCCGTCGGACGCCGCAGGATGCGCAGTTCGCCAGGGTGGCCGGGCTCACGCCCGAGGTCACCTCGAACGACGAGTTCTACGTGGTGAACGAGGACGTGATCCAGCCGGACATCGATCCGGCCGAGTGGCGCCTGTCCGTCGGCGGCCTGGTGGACCGCCCGCTCACCCTGACCTATGAGGACCTGAAGTCTCTCCCGGTGGTGGAGCGATACCAGACCCTCGAGTGCATCAGCAACAAGCTCGGCGGCCACCTCATGTCGAACGCAGCGTGGGTCGGCGTGCCGGTCGCCGAGATCCTCGATCGCACCGGCATCGGTTCGGGCGCGGTCGAGGTGGCGTTCGGCTCCGCCGGCGGCTACTCGGACAGCATGAGCGTGGCCAAGGCGCTCGACGAGACCACGCTGATCGCGTTCGGCATGAACGACTTCGTCCTCCCCCGGGCGCACGGGTTTCCCGCGCGGGTGCTCGGCGTGGGCACGTACGGGATGAAGAACCCGAAGTGGCTCACGAACATCGAGGTGGTGGGCCGCCCGTACCAGGGGTTCTGGGAGCAGCGCGGGTGGTCCAAGCCGGCCCTGGTGAAGACCACTTCGCGCATCGACACGCCCGAGGACGGGGCCACGCTGAGCGGCGACGTCGTGCCGATCGCGGGGGTGGCCTTCGCCGGCGACGAGGGCATCGTGCGGGTGGAAGTGTCGACCGACGGGCGGCGCACCTGGAACCAGGCCCTGCTGAAGACGGCCCTGTCGCCCTACACCTGGCGGTTGTGGCTGTACCAGTGGAGCCCGCCGGGGCCCGGCCAGTACTCCATCTTCGTCCGGGCATACGACGGCACCGGCGCCGTGCAGGTCAAGGTGGAGGCTCCGCCGTTCCCCACGGGAGCGAGCGGCATCGACGGGATCAGCGTGACGGTGGCTTGAGCAGTTCGCCCTTGCCCCGTCGAGCTTGAGCGCAATGGATCGAATTTGAACTGTGGGTTTATCCCGCATTACCCTTCCGGTAACGGAGATCGAGGAGGAGTTGATGATCGGGACGAGACTGCGGCGACTGCGCCTGGCCAGGGACCTCACCCAGCGCGAGCTGGCGGAGCCCAAGTACACGCACGCCTACGTGAGCACCATCGAGGCGGGCCGACGGAATCCATCGCGGGAGGCCATCGAACACTTCGCGGCCAAGCTGGACGTCGATGTGGACGAGCTCCTGACCGGCAAGCCGGCGGACCTCGAGGCCAGGCTCAACGCTCGGTTGCTGGAGGCTCGGATCGACCTGTCGGCCGGACGCCTGGATGGGGCGGACGAGGCCCTCGGCTCGATCGCTCGGGAGGCCAAGCGGTACCGCCTTTCGAGGATCGAGGCGAAGGCGGAGGATGCACGGGGCTTGTTGCTCGAGCGCCGGGAGAAGCCCGAGGAGGCGCTTCAGCATTACCAGCGAGCGGAGGAGATCGTCCGGTCCGGGCCCGCCGATGCGCTGGCGGACGCGGTGGCGGGGAAGGCGAGGTGCTTCCAGGCCCTCGGGGATGTGCGATTCGCCATCCACATCCTGGAGAGCCTCGTCGACTCGCTCGATCGCGACGGGATCCGAGACCCGAACGCGCTGACTCGCCTGTACTCATCTCTGCTCGACGCGTATATGGACGCCGGACTCGTGGAACGGGCGGCGGGAGCGGCCACGGAGTTGGAGCGGCTCGGCCCCCATCTGACCGACCCGGTTCGGATCGGCCAGATGCATATGCACGTCGCGCACATCTACCTGGTGCAGGGCCGAGTGGAGGATGCCCAACACGCGCTCCAACGAGCCGAGGATGCGCACCGTCAGCTCGGCCTCCAGACGGAGACCGGACATGCCTACCTGGCCAAGGGCTTCGTCAAGACGCGGGACGGCAGGCTCGACGAGGCTCGCCAGGATCTGGAGCGCGCGCTGGCGATCTTCGAGGAGACCCGGGACGAGAAGGATCTCACACGAACGCTGAACGAGCTGGCGAGGATCGAGCGGCTGAAGGGTCGTACGGATCGGGCCCGGGAGCTCCTGGAACGGTCGATCTCGATCATGGGCGATAACGACACGCCCATCCTGGCCTGGGCTCACCGGGAGCTCGGGCTCGTCCTTACCGACTCGGAGCCCGACAGCGCGGAGAAGAGCTTCCGTCTGGCGATCGATCTGTTCGAGCGGTCCGGGCAGTCCGTGGAGATCGCGGTGACCTATCGAGCGCTCGGCGACCTGCTCCGCGCCCGAGGCGAGGGCGAGGCGAGCTGCGAGGCCTACCGAACGGGGATCCTCGCGCTCGAACCGAAGCTGTAGAGAGGCTGACGCCGCTCAGGTCGCTGAGCGGCGCCCGGCCGGGACGACCCCGGACCCCACCCCGGGGACGTCGAGGGGTTGGGGGGCCTGGAGGGCCGAGCGGATCGCTCGGTCTCCGGCCCTCCTCCCCGAGCCCTCGGCCCGTGCCAGCGTGGTGATGCTCTCGACCACTCCCATGGGGATGTGCGTCACGGCGCGGAACCCTTCCCCGCCCGGGAGGAGCTCCTGCGCTACCGAGATCACGCCGGCGTCGCGTCGAACCATGAACCCCACCGTCTGCACGACGTAGGTGTCCCGCCATCCGGTGGTGCCGTGCTCGAAGTCGAACCAGGCATCGCGCCACCGAACCATGACCAGCTCGAGAGCCTTGTGGTGCAAGGGCCTTCGCGTGGGGGCCGGAGGCGCCGAGGGCGCAAGGACCGGTTGGCCGGGAACGTCTTCAGCCCTCGCGCCCATCGGAACCTCCTTCTCTTGAGATATCGGCGGCAGTTCGGCGCGGCGTATCGCCTCGCCGAGTCATTTCCTCGAGAGTGCGGGGGTTAGGGCTGGCGCGTTCCGGGGTTACGCCCTTCGACCACCGCTGCCGGGACGAGCACCGCCGCTCCCCTGGTAGCACCCGAGCGAACCCATCCGACCGCCCGGTTCGCCTCCTCCAGGGGGAACGCCGTCGCCGAGGAGCGCACCGGAACCTTCGGGCCGAGCGCGAGGAACTCCACGCCGTCCGCGCGGGTGAGGTTCGCCACCGAACGCAGGATCCGCTCCCGCCACAGGAGCTCGTAGGGGAACGAGGGGATGTCGCTCATATGGATCTCCCCGCACACCACCGTTCCCCCCGGCGCCACGGCCGCAAGCGCCGCCGGCACCAGGTCCCCCACAGCCGCGAACAGGATCGCGGCGTCGAGCTCCTCGGGCGGTCGCTCGCTCGAGTCCCCGGCCCACTCCGCTCCCAGTTCCAGGGCGGACTTCTGGCTCTCCTGGTCCCCGGGTCGGGTGAACGCGAAGACACGGCGGCCCTGGTGCCGAGCCACCTGGGCGATGAGGCGAGCCGCCGTCCCGAACCCGTAGATACCGAGGAGCTCGGCGTCGCCGGTCATCTTCAGGCACCGCCATCCGATCAGGCCGGCGCACAGGAGCGGCGCCGCCTCGAGGTCCGGGTAGCCTTCGGGCACCGGAAGACAGAACCGGGCGTCGGCCACGGTCCACTCGGCGTACCCACCGTCGATGTGATAGCCGGTGAACCGCGCGTTCGGGCACAGGTTCTCCCGACCGCTCGTGCAGTATCGGCAGGTCCCGTCGGTCCACCCCAGCCACGGCACGCCCACCCGGTCGCCGGGCATGGGGGTCTCAACTCCCGGGCCGGCCTCCGCGACCTCGGCAACGATCTGGTGGCCCAGGACGAGCGGGAGCTTGGGATCGGGGAGCTCGCCGTCCAGGATGTGGAGGTCGGTACGGCAGATGGCGCAGGCCCGGACCCGAAGGAGGACCTGCCCCGGCTCGGGCTTGGGCCGGGAAATCTCCGCCGGACGGAGCCGTTCCCCCAGCGCGTCGAACACCACGGCCCGCATCCGCTCGGCCCGGCGGGCCGCCGGCTTCATCTGCCTGCCGGCACGACCTCCCGGACCTTCCCGGTCTTCACGTCGTAGACCCACCCCGATACCTCGACGCCGGCTGGGATGAACGGGTTGTCCCGGATGCGCCGCACGTCCTCACGGACACTCTCCTCCACGTCGGAGAACGGCAGGAAGTCCATGTGGGAGGCGTCCCTGCCCGTGTCGGCGGCAAGCTTCCCCCGAAGGTCGTCGTTGCTGAACGTCAGCATCCCGCAATCGGTGTGGTGGATGACCGCGTACTCCTGCGTCCCGAGGAGGCGACTGGAGATGATGAGCGAGCGAAGCGCGTCGTCCGACGCGCGCCCGCCGGCGTTTCGGATCACGTGCGCGTCGCCGATGTCCATGCCCAGGAACCTCTCCGGGTGGAGCCGGGCGTCCATGCAGGTGAGCACGACGAACCGCTCTGCGGGGGGCATCGGCGCGTCGCCCTTGTCGAAGTCTTTGGCGAACGTCTCGTTCCGCTTCCTGAACCGATCCATGACAGACATGCGGCTCTCCTTCCCCCGGGACGACGGGACGAGACCACCGCATCACGGTGGGTGAGAAACGTCAAGCGGGCGTCCTGGACGGGGCCCCGTCTGCACGGGTCGGCCGGCTAGGCCGACATGAGGTCGAGGCCCAGGATGGCCTCGGCCGCGCGCATCGAGGCCATCAAGGCATTCCGATCGCCCTTCAGTGCCCCTTCGGCCCCCCGGTCTAGGGCCCCAGCCACCGCCCAGGCCTTGATCTCGGCCTCGCCGAACACGATCCGGTCGTCGGAACGCGCCGCCTCGAACAGCATCTCGAAGGTGGCCTGCATGTAGAGGTCGATCAGGGCCACGATCCGCTGGGAGTCCTTCGCCGCGGGCAGCAGCGAGTCCCGCAAGGCCGCGAGCACCTGGTCTCCGCGGGCGGCCAGCGCCACGCGGGCCTTCTCCGGGTCGGACTGGGCGAACCTCAGCATGGCCGAAACCGACTCCACGAATACGGCGTTCTGGCTGGTCATGCCTCCTCCTCACTGCCCGGCCCACCCCCTCTCTGGGCCGGACCCGTGCTCATCCTCCAACCGGGGGCCACACTGCGCCATCGGCCGATGGTCCATTTCCCCCGACCGACGGACCGGCCACACGGCACCGGGGTACACCTTTCGATGGGGTCGGGTGGTCGGGGGTGGCCGTTGACGGCAATGTCATCAGAGAGAAGCCCCTGCTCAGCCCGCAGCAAGGCGCTCCACGAGCTCGCGTTGCTCGCGGTCGAACCACGGTGGCTGCCCCGCCGCAGCGTTCGAGGCGGCATGCGCCGGGTCGGCCGTGGCGGGAATGGCCACATGGACCCGCCGATCTGACAGGGTCCACTTCAGCAGGGCTTGGGCCCAGGTGGCCACGCCCAGTTCCTCCAGTGCTCCCGGATCGGGCCCCGGAAGGAGTTCGCCCTCGGCGAACGGACGCATCGCGATGACCCCCAGGCCCAGGTCCTCGGCGAGCGGGAGAATGTCGCGCTCGGCCCTCCGTTCCAGGGGGTTGTACGGGACTTGGACGGCCTGGATCCGTCCGCTCCGCATGACCTCCGCGATCTCGCTGAAGGCCGACTCCGCGTAGTGGGTCACACCGATCAACCCAATCCGTCCCCCTTCACGCTCCCGCTCCATCCAATCGAGGTGATCGCGCCAGGAGACCAGGTTGTGGACCTGCTCCACGTCTACCGTTCCCTCGAAGTACTCCAGCTGGCTCCGGAACTGGCGGACGCCCTCATCGGCCGAAGGGGTCCAGATCTTCGTGGCCACGATGGGCTCGCGGCGAAGGCCGCTCGCCCCCAACACGCGGCCGACCACCGACTCGGCCCTTCCGTACATGGGCGAGGAGTCCACCAACCTGGTCCCGGCGTCGAACGCGGTCTGCACGACCGCCCGCACGCCCGGCTCGGCTGAGGATCCGACGTCGAAGACCTTCCACGTCCCCCGGCCGATCACCGGGACCTCCAGGCCGGAGGCCCCGAACCGGCGCCGTTCCATCAGCCCTCGACGAGGAGGCCGACTACCGGTACAGGATGGGGCAGGTCATGGTGCGGATGACGCCGTCCACGTCTTGGATGGGCCGAAGCACCCGCTTGCCCAGCTCGTCGATGCTGTCAGCCTCCGCCCGCACGATGACGTCGTAGGGACCGGTGACCAGGTCCACCCGGCTCACGCCATCGAGGTCGCGGATGGCTCGGGCGACGTTGGCCCCCCGTCCGACCTCGTTCTGGATCAGCACGAAGGCTTCCAACATGGGCTCACCTCCCGCATGGCCTGACCTGGCCTTGCGGCATGATGGGCCGCGCGCCGACCCGGGACAAGCCACGAGCGACGGAGTTCACCCAATCGTTACCCGCCCACGAGGCACAAACCCCTCGCATCCCAGGTCGAGGATCGGCAGAACGAACCGGATCCATCCTTGAGCGCGCGGCCTCGCCGGGGCACAATCAGTCCCCGTCCCGGCCCGAGGAAGGAAGCCCTGCACCCCGCCCGCACCCTCCCGATCGCGCTCCTCACCGCGTGCGTGCTCCTTGCCGTGGCCGCGTCCAGCACGGCCGGGGCCGGCGCGTCGGCGACGGCCGTCCTGGTGGCGTCCCCACCCATCATCACCGTCGGCGACACGGTCAAGCTCTCCGGCTCGGTTGCGGCGGAGCAGTCGTGCCTGGGCCCCCGGCCCGTGGTGCTCGAGTGGCTCGGAGCCGGCTCGGCGGCCTGGAGCGCGGTCGCTTCGACCACCACGGCAGGAGACGGCACGTTCTCGTTTTCCGAGGGTCCCCAATACAGCGGCGAGTACCGGGTCAGCCTCGCGGCCCTCGGCGGATGTCTGGCGGTGGGCTCCGACCCCGTGCCCGTCGGGGTACGCGCGCTCGTCGTCTCGTCACTCAACGCATCCTCGCTGACGCCCGGAAGCTGCCCGGCGATCCATGCGACGGTCTCGCCGGACAAGTCGGGGCAGGACATCGAGCTCCAACGACTGTCGGAGTCGGGGTGGCTGACGGTGGAGACGCTCCCGCTCGACGCGTCGTCCTCGGCATCGATGAGCCCGTGCTTCGGATGGGACGACATCGGGATCGTCCGGCTCCGCTGGCGCTGGCCGAAGCAGGACCAGCTCAACGAGCCAGGCATCGGAATCGTCCTCGCCCTTCGGATCGAGAAGGCAAACTGGATGCGCAAGATCGATCACCTGGTAGCCGGGCGGGCCGTGTCCGTGGCCGTGGGTTCACCCGGATCCTTCCTGTATCGGCGGGCAGAGTCCGCGCCGCGGATCCCGGCATCGAACGAGAAGCTCCTGTTGTCGATGGCACTGCTCGACTCACTGGGGCCGAGCCTTCGCATCGTGACGCATGCGGCGACAGCCTCGCTCCAGCAAGGAGTGGTCCAGGGCAACCTGTGGATCCTGGGCCGCGGTGATCCGGAGATCACCGCGGCCCGCATGGGTGCCCTGGCCCGCCAGCTCGTGGCCGCCGGCGTTGAGAAGGTCCGTGGCCGCGTGATGGGATCCACCGGCTACTTCGCGCACGACTGGTGGGCCCGGGGATGGAGGCGCCCGCAGAGCCGCCAGTACGTGGCGCCTCCCACGGCGCTCACGTTCCAGGGCAACGTGGTGAACGGCCGGTACACCCGGGAGCCGGAGGCCTTCGCCGCGCGATCGCTCACCAAACAGCTGGAGAAGCAAGGCGTGGCCGTGGTCGGTCGGGCGGGCGCGGGCGAGCCGCCGGAGGGCCTGGCCGACGTCGCCGTCATCCAGTCGCGGCCGCTGCGCTCGATCCTGGTGGCGATGAACCGGCCCTCGAACAACTTCTACGCCGAGGTCCTGGGAAAGCTGCTGGGGGCCAGGGCGGCGGGGCCCCCGGGGACGATCTCCAAGGGGGCGGCCACCCTCCGGGGTTGGGTGGCCGGACACGGCGTTGACTTCAGCCTCTACGACGGGTCGGGCCTTTCGTATGCGAATCGGGTCACGGCCCGGGGGATGGTCCAGCTGCTGTGGGTGGCCGAGGCCGCCCCCTGGGGCTCGATGCTCCGACAGAGCCTGGCCACCGGAGGACAGGGCACGCTGGCGGACCGTCTTCACGGGGTGAAGGTTCGGGCCAAGACCGGGAGCCTGGATGAGATCTCCGCCCTCTCGGGCTGGGTGTGGCTGGAGAAGGAGGAAGGGTGGACCGAGTTCTCCATCCTTTCCCGGGGAATGCCGAAGTGGATCGCGTCCTCGATCGAGGACTCCATCGTGCGGATCCTCACGGCCAACGCTCGCTGACGGACCCAAGGTCCGGAACGCGTAAAGCGTGTCCCCCGACCGGCCGATGCTTGAGCCGATGATTCCTAAGCTGACCGAGCCCGAAAGCCAAGGCCTCGCGGCCCGCGTCTTCAACCGCAGCTCACTCGGGATCCTGCTCGCTCACCTCGACGGGATGATCCTGGATGCGAACGACGCGTTCCTGTTCCTGGTGGACCGGGACCGGGAGGATGTCGTGGGCCACACCATCGGGGAACTCGGGTTCTTCTCTTCGATGGGGGACGATCGGGCCAGGGACCTTCTGCGCGAGCGCGGGGCCATCGACGGATTCGACGCCCACGTGCTGACGCCCTCGGGCGAGGCCCGGGTCCTGCGGCTGTGGGCGGAGTCGATCACCGACGGGGACGACCGGATCGTCGTGGTGCGAGCCTCCGACGATGCCGGCCGCGTTGCGGCGGGGGCTCGCTACTACGAGTTCCGTGAAGCCGAGGTCCGCTATCGGGCCCTCGTCGAGCAGATCCCGGCCATCACCTACACCGAGATCGAGGACGAGACCAGTCCCATCGGGTACCGGGACGTGTACATCAGCCCCCAGGCCGAGTCCATCCTGGGCTACACGCCGTTCGAGTGGCAGGCAGACCCCGAGCTGTGGATCCGGGCCATGCACCCGGATGACCGCGATCGGGTCGTCCAGGACGATCGGGCATCGCTCGAGACCGGCACGTTCACCTCCGAGTACCGCATGATCGCGCGAGACGGCCGCGTCGTGTGGTTCCAGGACGTGGCGAACGTGGTGGAGGATCCGATGTCCGGAGTTCGGTTCTGGCATGGCGTGATGCTCGACGTCACCGAGCAGAGGCTCGCCGAGGCCGTCCACTGGGAACTCGCTGCGAAATACCGGACACTGGTGGAGCAGATCCCGGCCGTGGTGTACCTGGCGGAGTACGGCGAGCAGGGCGACTGGCTGTACATCTCACCGCAAGTGGAGCGGGTCCTGGGGTACACGCCCGAGGAGTGGCTGGCGCACCCTCATCCGATGGCCTCGTTCACCCATCCCCAAGACCTGTCGGCGGTGCGGGTGGAGGAGGAGCGGTCGCTTTCCACCGGCGAGCCCTTCCGGGCCGAGTACCAGATGCAGACGAAGGATGGTCGATGGCGGTGGATCCTGGACGAGGCCACACCGGTTCGCGACCAGAGCGGCCGTCCCTTCGTGCTCCAGGGGGTCATGTACGACATCAGCAAGCGCAAGCACACCGAGCAGGAGCTGGGGGAGGTGCTGGAGAAGCTCCGGGTCATGGACCGACTCAAGAACACACTGCTGCACGCGCTCTCGCACGACTTGCAGAATCCGCTCACGGCGATCCACGGCGCGGCCAGTACGCTGGAACGCCTCGACTCCCAGCTGTCAACGGACGAACGGCTCTCGCTCCTGAAGTCGCTGACCGATCGGACCCAACACCTGAGGACCCTGCTCGCCGACCTCCTCGACCTGGACCGGCTGGACCGCGGCATCGTCGAGCCCCGGCGATCGCCGGTGGACCTCCCGGCGATGATCCGTCGCCTGGTGGCCTCCTCGGAAGGGCTTACGGGACGGACGGTGGAGATCGACACCGAGCCGGTGACCATCGCCGTGGACCAGGCGAAGGTGGAGCGGATGGTGGAGAACCTGCTGGCAAACGTGGCCCGGCACACGGTGGACGCGAAGGTGTGGATCCGGGTGGCAGCGCAGGACGGTGGCGCGCTCATCTCGGTGGACGACGAGGGGGCCGGCGTTCCCGACGACCTCAAGGAGAAGATCTTCGTGCCGTTCAGCCGGGGACCCGAGGCTGCCGACCTTCCCGGCAGCGGGATCGGCCTGTCGCTGGTGGCCGGGTTCGCCGAGCTCCACGGGGGCCGGGCCTGGGTGGAGGACCGCTCCGGCCGGGGCGCCTCCTTCAGGGTGTTCCTGCCGGATGGGCCGAAGTCGAAGGATGCGCCCGGCCCGGCTGGCTAGTCGTTCTTCTCCTGCCCCTTGTGCTTCCCGTTGTCATGGTGCTTCCCGGGAGGCTTGTCCGTTGGCTGCGTGCTGCCGCCGACGATCAGCGTGACCGAGGTGTCCCGCCGTACGCGATCGCCGGCCGGCGGGTCGCTCCTGATCACGATCCCGGCCTCGCCGGGCCGAACCCGGACATCGCCCACGCCCAATCCCACTTCCTCCAGGGCATCCCGGGCATCGGGGATGCTCTTTCCCGAGAGCTCCGGAACGGTCACCCGCACTCCCGCGCGAGCCTCCCGCCGGGCCTGCTGGAGGATCGACCGGTCCCTGGCCTCGACCATCAAGATCGCCAGGATCAACAGGAGCACCGCGGCGATCAGCGCGGCCGGGATGAGGATCCGCCGGCGGTCGCCGTGATGTCGGACCGGCGACAGCGGGACGGTCTCCTCGGGGCCCGGGGCAACGGGCGCGAGCGGGGTGGTCTCCTCCCGGCCCGGGGCAACGGGCGCGAGCGGGGTCGTCTCCTCGGGGACGGCGATCGACGGGAGGGGAAGGGTCGGTTCTCGGAGCATTGCAGCGAAGGCTGCGGCGGACGGCGGGCGCTCGGCCGGGTCCTTTGCCAGCGCGGCCATTGACGCGGAAGCGAGGTTCGGAGGCACGCCCTCGGCCACCTGGTCGAGGGGTTGAGGGTCCTCGCGGACGTGCGCCAGCGCAAGGGCGACCGGTGATTCGGCAACGAACGGCGGGCGGCCCGCGACCATCTCGTACAACATGGCACCGAGCGCGTAGACGTCGGACGCCGGCGTGGTCTTCTCGCTCTTCGCCTGTTCGGGCGCGAGGTATGAGGGCGTGCCGAGGACGAGGCCCGACGTGGTGACCCGTTCCGCCCACGCCGCTGCGGCGATCCCGAAGTCCATCACCTTGACGTCGCCGGCCGGGGTGAGCATCACGTTGCCGGGGTTCACGTCCCGGTGGACGATCCCGGCCCTGTGGGCCTCCTCGAGGGCTTCGGCGACCTGTGTGGCGATCCGGGCGGCCTCCTGCGGAGGGAGTGAACCCTCCCGGGCCAATCGATCCGCCAACGTCTCTCCACGGACCAGCTCCATCACGATGTAGGGGCGGCCCTCGGAGCGACCGAAGTCGTAGACGGCGGCGATGCACGGCCCGGAGAGGCGGGCGGCCGCCTGGGCCTCGCGTTCGAACCGGCGAACCGCGCGCTCCCCCGCCGCCAACGACTCGGAAAGCACCTTGACCGCCACGGGACGGCCCAGGGTCTCGTCCTCGGCCTCCCACACGGCCCCCATGCCTCCCGAGCCGATCATCCGGACAAGCCGGTATCGGTCGCCGAGCAGGACATCCGCATCCAGCTGCTGCATGGTGGTCTCCGACGGGAACCCGTTGGTCCCTAGAGGATACCCGGGGGTTCGACCCGCGAACCCTGGCCGCGCGAGGCCCCGACGGCCTCCTCGATGTCTCGTGCCGCGGCCACGACGGCGGGCCCGTACTGCCTACCCGGCCTGGGTCCCAAGCGCTGTGCCGGACCGGACAGCGACACCGCCGCAAGGACCGAGCCGGCCGCGCCGAACACCGGCGCGCTCACGGACGCCACGCCCGGCTCGCGCTCGCCCGAGCTCTCAGCCCAACCACGGCGGTGGGCTGCGGCCAGTTCCCGCCGAAGGCGATCCACCCCGGGGGTGCGATCCGTGAACGGCCGGAGCAGACGCAACAGGCGCTCCTGGTCGGGTGCCCAGGCCATGATGACCTTGCCGGCGGAGCCTGCAGTGAGGGGGAGCGACGCGCCGACGGGAACGATCGTTCGCAGCTCGCTCTCGGACTCCACTACATCGATGCACAGTCGCTCGTCACCGCTGCGCACGAAGAGCTGTGCGGTCTCCCCCGTCTCCCTGGCCAACCGCTCGAGGGCCGGCCGCGCCAGGTCGCGGAGCGGGAGCTCTCGAAGGGCCGCCGACGCCAGGCGAACCAGGCGAGGACCGAGCCGGTAGCCGGACCGCGCGTCGAATGAGAGCAGACCGTGGTCCTCGAGGGCCTTGAGGAGCCGGTGCGCGGTCGACCGGGCGAGGCCGGTCGCCTCGGCGATATCGGAGAACGTTCGGGAACCGGATCCCACCGCCTCGATGATGGCCACGGTCCGATCGAGGACGCCGACCCCGGTCTCGACGGTGGGGGCCGCCGAGCGGGACCCGAATGGGCGTGGTACAGTCATGTTCCACATATTGGTATCATGTTCCACTATTTGGAACAACCGGAAAGGCGAATCACGACGGGCACCACGCTCTCGCAGAAGGTGTGGGACCAACACCTCGTCCACCGCGCCGAGGGCGAGCCCGACATCCTCTACGTCGACCTTCACCTTGTCCACGAGGTCACCAGCCCGCAGGCGTTCGACGGTCTCCACCTCGGGGGACGGCCCGTGCGTCGGCCCGACCTCACCCTGGCGACGATGGACCACAACGTCCCCACGGCGCCGGGTCCCCAGGACCCAGTCTCCCTTCGTCAGATGGAAGCCCTGGAGCGCAATTGCGCGGAGTTCGGCATCGAGCTTTACCCGACGGGCCACGTCGGCCAGGGCATCGTCCACGTGATCGGTCCGCAGATGGGCCTGACCCAGCCCGGACTGGTCATCGTCTGCGGGGACTCTCACACCTCGACCCACGGCGCGTTCGGGGCGCTCGCCTTCGGGATCGGGACGAGCGAGGTGGAGCACGTCCTGGCCACCCAGACCCTCCCGCAGTCCACGCCGGGATCGATGGCCGTCACGGTGGACGGTGAACTGCCGCCGGGAGTCGCGGCCAAGGACGTCATCCTCGGCGTGATCGCCCGGATCGGGACCGGCGGTGGCGTGGGCCACGTCATCGAATACCGAGGCTCCGCCATCCGGTCGCTGTCCATGGAGGGCCGGATGACCGTGTGCAACATGTCGATCGAGGCCGGTGCCCGGGCCGGCATGGTCGCCGCGGATGACACGACCTTCGCGTACGTCGAGGGCCGGCCCCACGCGCCGAAGGGCGTGGCATGGGAGCGGGCTCTGGACCACTGGCGCTCGCTTCGCACCGACCCCGAGGCGGCGTTCGACCGTGAGGTGCGGATCGACGCGCGCGAGCTCACCCCGTACGTCTCCTGGGGGACGAACCCGGCGCAGACCGTCTCGATCGACGCCGCGGTCCCCGACCCGGCCTCGTTCGAGGATCCGATCCACCGGGAGTCGGCCGAGCGCGCGCTGGCCTACATGGCCCTTCGGCCGGGCACGGCCATCCGGGACATCAGGCCGGACACCGTGTTCATCGGCTCCTGCACCAACAGCCGCATCGAGGACCTCCGGGTCGCGGCCGATGTGGTACGGGGCAGGCGCGTCCGCGATGGCCTGCGGGCGATGGTCGTGCCGGGGTCGATGCTGGTGAAGGCCCAGGCCGAGCGGGAGGGCCTGGACCTGGTGTTCCGTGCAGCAGGGTTCGACTGGCGCGATGCAGGATGCTCGATGTGCCTCGGGATGAACCCGGATCAGCTCTCCCCCGGGGAACGGTGCGCCTCGACATCGAACCGCAACTTCGAGGGCCGCCAGGGAAAAGGTGGCCGGACCCATCTGGTCAGCCCGGCCGTCGCCGCGGCCACCGCCGTCGCCGGCCACTTCTGCACCCCGGCCGACCTGGGCATCGAACGGCGAGTGGCGGACGGAGGGTAGCGAGCATGCAACCGTTCACGACCCACACCGGCACGGCGCTTCCCCTGGACCGCTCCGATGTCGACACGGACCAGATCATCCCGGCCGAGTTCCTGAAGCGGATCGAGCGCACCGGCTTCGGCCCGTTCCTGTTCGCCGAGTGGCGCAAGGATCCCGCCTTCGTCCTGAACCGGCCGGAGCACGCCGGCGCCTCGATCCTGGTGGTCGGGCCGAACTTCGGGACCGGGTCCAGCCGCGAACACGCCGTGTGGGCGCTGGAGGACGCGGGGTTCCGCACGGTGATCGCGCCGTCCCTCGCCGACATCTTCCGGACGAACTGCACGAAGGTGGGCCTGTTGCCGGTCACGCTCAAGCCCGACGCAGTTCGCCGGCTGATGGACGCGGTGACCGAGGATCCGACCACTCAGGTGACGGTGGATCTCGAAGCCAAGGCGGTGAGCGCTCCGGGGTTCGACGCGACCTTCGACATCGACGACTTCACCCGGTGGCGGCTGCTCGAGGGTCTCGACGACATCGGCCTCACGCTCAACCACGAGGCGGCGATCGCCGCGTTCGAGGCGACGCGGCCGTCCTTCCTTCCGACAGCAACTCGGTCAGCGTGAGCGCGTCCCGCACCGCCGCACCACCCGTGTCGTTGTTGAAGTACGCGAACACGTCGCCGGCTGGGAGCGCCCGGATACGATCGGCCCACCGCCGGAGCTTCGTCCTCGTGTAGCCGGGGGCGAGCGTACGGCCCTGATGGAACCGGATGTACGCCCATCCTCCCGTGACCACATCGCGGACCCGGGCGCCCGGCCGGTCGGCCAGCACGAACGCCGCCCCCGCCGCGGCGAGGGCCTCCAGGACCTCGTCCGTCTCCCACGATGGATCACGGAACTCGAACGCCGCCCGCATGCCCCGAGGAAGCACCGGGAGGAAGCTTCTGAGCCGTTCGAAGTCGACGGGGAATCGCGGAGGGAACTGGAACAGGACGGGCCCCAGGCGAGGCCCCAGCTCCGTTGCCCTGGTCCACAGGAGCTCGACCGGATCACGGCAATCCCGCATGCGCCGGATATGCGTGATGAACCGGCTGGCCTTGACCGCGACGACGAACCCCTCGGGGGTCTCGTTTCGCCATCGGTCGAAGGCCTCCGCCGAAGGCAGGCGGTAGAACGAGTTGTTGATCTCCACGGTGGGGAACCGGGTGGCGAAGAACCCCAACCAGGCCCGTTTGGGCAGCTCAGCCGGATAGAACCGACCCCGCCAGTCGTCGTACTGCCACCCGCTCGTCCCAACCAGGACCGCCACACGGTCACGCTAGCGCCCGAGAGGTCAGGGCGCCGATCGTCCACCCACTGCAGGGGTGTCCGCCGACCAGGTGGCTGCGGCCCATTCGGGGCCGAAAGATGCCTGAATTCGAGTAGCCCGCGATCGTTCAGGCCACCGTTCCGGCCACCCGATATTGACCACATGAAGCGAGGGTGGCTTCTCTACGTCCTGGGCGGGACCCTCTTGCTGCTGGGCTGGGAGTTGGCGCCGCCGCTCAAGATCGGTTTGGTCTTCAACGCCATCGCGTTCTCCTCACCGGTTGTGATCGTCATCGCGGTGAGGATCTGGCGACCAGAGCACCGCCTGCCCTGGTATCTCTTCGCCCTCGGCCAGACGCTGTTCGTCGCCGGGGACGTCATCACGCGCAACTACGAGAAGCTCTTCGGCGCGGAGCTCCCCTATCCGTCGATCGGCGACATCCTGCATCTCTCCGTCTACCCGTGCCTGATCGCTGGTGTGTTGCTGATGGTGTACCGCCGCAGCCCGGGGCGAGACCGAGAGGGGTTGATCGACTCGCTGATCGTGGCGATCGGTATCGGGACGATCTCGTGGGTGTTTCTGATGTCCCCTCTCGCTCGGACCCCCGAATCGAACGCGATCCAGAAGCTCGTCGGCATGGCCTACCCGTTCATCGACCTCGTGCTGCTCGTCGTCGTGGTCCGCCTGGCCATCGGCCCCGGGAGGCGCACTCAGTCCTTGTCTCTCATGACGGGTGCGGCCTTCGCCTTGTTCTGCACCGACTTCGTCTACAGCTACACCTCGGTGCAGGGGATCGTCTTCGACCAGGCCGGGTACCTTGAGGCTGGCTGGGCCTCGTTCTTTCTCCTGTGGGGTGCAGCGGCGCTGCACGGCTCGATGCGGACGCTCTCCGATCCCGCCCCTGTACAGGAGCACCGGGCCACGAAGCCCAGGCTCGGCCTGCTCGCGGGTGCATCGCTGATGGTTCCTGCCGTTCAGATCATCCGGGAGATCCGGGGCGAGCGGGTCGACGCGTCTTTCGTGATCGGTTCGTCGGTCGCGCTGTTCCTCTTGCTGGTGGTCAGGATGGCAGGCCTGGTGCGACGGGAGGAGCTGTCCGCCGCGCGTCAGAAGGCCTTGCAGGACGCCGGGCAGGCGTTGGTGGTTGCGACCGATCGCGACGGCATCCATCGAGCGGCCATGCAGTCGGCAGGCAGGCTGGCGGGAGAGACCGCTGCGGTGGTCCTGCTGGTGAACATGGACGGGAGTCGCCCCCAGGAATTCACCGTCGTCGGTGCTTCTCACGATGACGGCTCGACGCTGGGAAGGGCGGTGAATCTTCCGGCCGTACGAACCTGGAAACGAGCGGATCTGATCGCGCTTGATTCGATCATGGAACCCTCGGCGCGACGCGAGCTCGGCGGACTCATTCCGATGCCGGACGAGACACGCTTCGTGTTCGTGGCGCCGCTCTTCATGCTGGATGAGATGAAGGCGCTGCTCTGCATGGGCAGTGAAGCCCCATTGTCACGCTCGACGTGCGAGGCGCTCGAGACCCTCTCGTCTCAGGCGGCGCTCGCCCTGGAGAGCGCAGCGCTTACAGAGGACCTCCTCCGCCGGAGGAGCGAGGCCCGGTTCTCATCGCTCGTCCAGAACTCCTCGGACGTGGTCATGGTCGTCGCCGCAGACTCGTCGATGACGTACGTCAGCCCTTCGGTGGAGCGCGTGCTCGGCCACGAGCCCGCGCAGCTCACGGGCTCCAAGCTCACCGAGCACGTCCATCCCGACGACAAGGCCCAGGTGCTCCAGTTCCTAACAAGCGGAGACCGCGACGGGGATGACCCCAGGCCGGCACTGACCGAGTTCCGCCTCCTTCATCGCGACGGACACTGGCTTTATGTCGAGTCGCAGCGAACGAACCTGCTCGGCGACCCCAACGTGAACGGGATCGTACTCAACACCCGGGACATCGGCGAGCGCAAGGCCTTCGAGGAGCAGCTCGAGCACCAGGCCTTCCACGACCGCCTCACCGAACTGGCCAACCGTGCGCTGTTCCGCGACCGGGTCGAACATGCGCTCGAGCGCCAGACCCGCGATGGCCGGCCGGTCTCGGTCCTGTTCCTCGACCTCGACGACTTCAACTCCATCAACGATACGCTGGGCCACGCCCTTGGGGATCAGGTGCTGAAGGAGGTCGCCGAGCGGCTGACGGGGTGCCTGCGCGCCGCAGATACGGCGGCCCGGCTCGGGGGAGACGAGTTCGGCATCCTGTTGGAGGATGGCGGCGTCGGGTTCGAGGCCGCCGAAGTAGCCTCCAGGATCATGGCTGCATTGGAAGCTCCGATCAGGCTCGGGGGGAGAACACTGTCTGTCCGCGCGAGCATCGGCATCGCCGCGGCACGCCCCGGCGAGGTGGGCGCGCCGAAGAGCGGTGAGGAGCTCATGCGAAACGCCGACGTCGCCATGTACATGGCCATGGAGGCAGGCAAGGGACGGTACCAGCTCTTCGAGCCGGCCATGCACGACACGGCGCTGCGCCGCCTGGAGCTGAAAGCGGACCTCCAGCGGGCCATCGACAATGACGAGTTCGTCTTGCACTACCAACCGGTCATCGAGCTCGAGACGGGCGCGATCATCGGCTTGGAGGCCCTGATCCGCTGGAACCACCCCGAGCGCGGTCTCGTCCCCCCGCTCGAGTTCATCCCCCTGGCGGAGGAGACCGGCCTCATCGTCCCCGTGGGCGGGTGGGTGATCAAGGAGGCCTGTCGCCAGGCGGTGCTCCTCCACGACCGGCTGCCGGTCGAACCTCCGCTCCACATGGCCGTCAACCTGTCTGCTCGACAGCTCCAGCGGCAGGAGATCGTGGGCGAGATCGGAGAGATCCTCACGGAGACCGGGCTGGACCCCGGCTTGCTGATCCTGGAGATCACGGAGAGCGTGATGATGAAGGACGTGAAGCTGTCCGTTCAACGCCTCACCGAGCTCAAGCAGATCGGCGTGAAGCTCGCCGTCGACGATTTCGGAACCGGGTACTCCTCGCTGAATTACATCCAGCAGTTCCCAGTGGACATCCTGAAGGTCGACAAGTCCTTCGTCGACGCCGTCAGCACGGACCCCCGGAAGTCGGCGTTGACCGCGACGATCATCAAACTCGCTAGCGACCTCGAGCTCCTGCCAGTGGCCGAGGGCATCGAGCGGGCCGACCAGCTCGAACAGCTCCTCGACCTGCATTGCGACCTGGGTCAGGGCTTCTACTTCGCCAAACCGCTCCCCATGGAGGGGGTCGACGAGCTCCTCGCGGCCAGAAGGGCCCTCGCCCGCCGGGAGACCGAGCTCTCCTCCTAGCGATCAGCGGGAATCGACTTTCGGCCTAGGCCGAAGCCCCTTCCGGTCCATCGCCCATCCCTCGTACGATTCCATTCGTAGCCGTTCCGGGGGAGGCGTTAGGATGCGCGTGCTGGGCCGCGGGGGGGAACGGGTCGGATGAGGGAACGGACGGCCGGCGACCGCATTCGCGTCGCCATCGCCGGGACCATCTACGCCAAGCGAGCCCTCGTCCGGCGGTTCCTGGAAGACGACGGCTTCGACGTCGTGGCCGAGGCGAACGACCCGGAGGGGCTGTTCCCCGCGCTTCGTTCCGAGGAGCCCGACGCCGTCGTCCTCGACGACGACATCGCGGACTGGGACGTCGGGGAGATCCGGCGAGCGTCGCCAGACGCCAAGATCGTCCTGTTCACATCGGGAATCCCCGGCGAGCGCGACGCTCCCGGCGCCGACGGGTATCTCCAGAAGGGCGTGGGGCTTGGGGCGTTGACCTCGCTCCTTCGTGAGCTGTTGGCCGAACCCGTCGCGCCGATCCTGCCCCCGGCTCCACCCGTCAGGCTTCCGAACGGTGCGGCGCACGAGCGCCGCGTCGTGGTCCGGCTCGCGGCTCTCGTTGCGGCCCTGGTCCTGATCGCCACTGGAGCCCTCGCCCTCGTCGGCCAGGTGCCAACCGGAGAGGAGGGGACGCGGACGCTCCCCAGCATTCAGCCCACGCCACCGCCTGAGGCAATACCAAACGCACTGGATCAGGCCATGGCCGACCTTCGCGACCTGCGGGCGGCGCTTCGCGACGGCAGGTACGCCCAGGCCTCCGCACTGGCCCAGGCCCTTCTCCTCGACCGCCGGCGGGCTCTGGCCGTGGGGTTCTCCGTGAGCGAGCTCGACCGGGCGATCAGCTCAACGCTCCAGCCGCTCATGGCCTTCCTCGGCCCAGGCATCCTCGGCACCCTCCAGTCGATCCTCGGCGACCTCCTTCCCGCGATCCCCCAGCCACCTCCGCTGAGCGGTGGGGGCGGCATCGTTCTGCCCGGGACCGGCGCGGCGGGAGGAACCGTCGGGACCGGTGGCGGTGGGACTGGCGGTGGTGGCGGTGGCACTGGCGGCGGTGGCGGTGGGACTGGCGGCGGTGGCGGCGGTGGTGGCACTGGCGGCGGTGGCGGTGGCACTGGCGGCGGCGGCGGTGGCACTGGCGGCGGTGGCGGTGGGGGTGGCACTGGCGGTGACGGTGGCACCGGCGGTGACGGTGGCACCGGCGGTGAGGGTGGCACCGGCGCCGCGACCCCGGGCGGCGGCAACCACAACGGGTGGAGGAACAAGCCTCCCGAAGGCGGCTGGAAGGGCGATAACCCCAAACGTCAGGGCCCGAAGGACGGAACCGAGCACGGCAACGAGAAGGGTCAGAAGCACTGACCCCTCAGCCGAGGTCCACCCGATACCTGACCGTCGGATAGTTCAGACAATCGATGCGTTCGGTCGTCGTCGCCCCGTCGAGCTTCCATCCGGCCAGGTCGTAGAAGCGCCGGGCCCGATCGTTCGATTCGAGCACCCAGAGGGTCGCCGCTCCGAACCCTCGCTGCCGCAGATCCTCGATCGCATGGGTGAACAGTTGCCGACCAACGCCCCTCCCGTAGGCGCCCGGATCGAGGTAGATCGCGTAGATCTCGGCGGTGCCGGCATCGGCGTCGGCGTCCTCGCTCGGCCCGGTAACCGCGAATCCCACGACCGATCGTTCCTCGTCCGCGACCCACACGCGCCAGTCCGGTCGAGGATGCTCCAGAGCCCATCGATGCTGGGACAGCCGCTCGTCCACGGTCAACCCTTCTAGGTACTCGTCGGGGAGCTGGCCACGATAGGCGGTTTGCCACGATCGCACATGTACGGTCGCGATGGAATCCGCGTCGGCCGGGATCGCCTCTCGGATGCGCACGACCACGCCGGGAGGATATCGAAGCGGTGGGGGCTCCCCGTTCCCGACCCGGGCTATCCCTCGTCCCGCCGGGGGTGAAGCAGGCCGTACAGGTAACCGTCGGTGAGGGCCTCCCAGGACGCTTCGATGATGTTGCTCGACACGCCGACCGTGGTCCACTCGCCCTGGCCGTTGGAGGTGTCGACCAACACGCGGACCGTTGCGCCGGTGCCGATATTCTCGTCGAGCACGCGGACCCGGTAGTCCTCCAGGGTGATGTGCTCCAGCTCCGGATACTCGTTCGACAGGGCCTTGCGAAGGGCGTTGTCCAGGGCCCCGACGGGACCGTGACCCTCCGCGCTCTCGACGTGGCGGCCGCCGCCGGCCCGGACCTTGACGGTGGCCTCGGCCAGGGCCTCCTCTTCCTGGCGTCGTTCCACGTGCACCCGGTAGCTCTCGACCTCGAAGAAGGGCTGTATCCATCCGTCGTGCCGGCGCATCAAGAGCTCGAGCGACGCGTCGGCCACCTCGAACGTGTAGCCCCGGGCCTCCCGGTCCTTCAGCTCGGCGAGCAACTGCGGGATCGCGTCGTCGGAGAGCTCCAGTCCTAACTGTCCGGCCTTCATCTTCATTGACGCAGTGCCGGAGAGATCGGAGGCCACGACGCCCCGCCGGTTGCCCACGGATTCCGGCGGGATGTGCTCGTACGCCTGGGCGAACCTGGCCACCCCGCTCGTGTGCAGTCCGGCCTTGTGGGTGAACGCGTAGCGGCCCGCGTACGGCTGATGCGAATCGGGAGTGACGTTGGCCACCTCGGCCACGTAGTGCGACAGCTCGGTGAGCCGGCCGATCGAGTCGGGGAGGAGCGGCCGGGCTCCCATCTTCAGGGCCAGGTTGGCGGCGATCGGCACCAGGTCGGCGTTGCCGGTCCGCTCCCCGTAGCCGTTGATCGTCCCCTGGACTTGGTAGACCCCGGCCTCCACGGCCACGATCGAGTTGGCCACGGCGCAGCCTGCGTCGTTGTGGACGTGGACGCCGAGGGGAACGCCGGCGCTCACACGCACCTCACCGACGACGCGGGAGACATCGGGAGGCAGGGCGCCCCCGTTCGTGTCGCACAGCACCAGCCGTTCGGCGCCCGCCTCCTCAGCTGCTGCCAGTACTGCCAGGGCGAACGAACGATTCAGTCGGTACCCGTCGAAGAAGTGCTCGGCGTCGAAGAACACCCGCCGACCCTCGGAGACCAGAAAGGCGATCGAGTCCCGGACCATGGCCACGCCCTCGTCGAGGGTGGTCCGCAGGGCCTCGGTGACGTGGAGGTCCCACGACTTCCCCACGAGGCACACGACCTCGGTGCCGGCGTCCAGGAGGTCGCGAAGGACGGCGCTGTCCTCGGCCCGCTCACCGGCCTTGCGGGTCATGCCGAACGCGGTGAGGGTCGCGTGCTGCAGCCTCTCCTTGGTGGCCAGCCGGAAGAAATCGGTCTCCCGAGGGTTCGCGCCCGGCCAGCCCCCTTCGACGTACGGGAAGCCCATCGAGTCCAACCGGTGCAGGATCCGCAGCCGGTCCTCGATCGACAACGAGAGGCCGGCCCGCTGCGCCCCGTCGCGCAGGGTGGTGTCGTACAGCTCGACCTGGACGGCCGCGGTCATGCGCTCGCCCCCTCGACGACCAGGTCGCCCACCTCGGAAGTCGTGTAGCCCATCTCGCCTGCCCGCATCGAGTGCAACTTCGAACACGCGAACCGGATCCCGGCGTCGACCCGGGTGGCGCCGTCGCGCTCCCCCAGGTTCTCGAGCAACATCCCGAGGGCGCCGATGGCGGCGAGCGGGTTGATCGTGCCCTTCCCGGTCTCGTTCGGAGCCGTCCCGCCGATCGGCTCGAACATCGATACTCCGCCGGGATTGATGTTCCCGCCGGCCGCGATCCCCAGCCCGCCCTGCAGCATCGCGCCGAGGTCCGTGATGATGTCGCCGAACATGTTGTCGGTGACGATCACATCGAACCGCGACGGCCGGTCCAGGAAGTAGATGCACGCCGCGTCGACGTGGACGTAGTCGGTTTCGACCTCGGGGAACTCGCGGGAGACCTCGTCGACGACGCGCTGGTACAGGTCGCCGGCGTAGGTCAGCACGTTCGTCTTGTGGACGAGCGTGAGCTTCCTCCTTCGATCCGGCCTCCCCGCGTACTCGAACGCGTACCGGACGATCCGCTCGACGCCGTGCCGGGTGTTCACGGACTCCTGCACCGCAACCTCGTGCGGCGTCCCCTTGCGATGGAACCCTCCGGCCCCCGTGTAGAGCCCCTCGCCGTTCTCCCGGACGACCACGAAGTTGACATCGGCCTCCGTCTGCGACGGGATGAGGGTCTTCACGCCCGGATATCGGATCACCGGACGGAGGTTGACGTACTGGTCGAGCTCGAACCGGATCCGGAGGAGCAGGTCGCGCTCGAGGATCCCCGGTTTCACGCGCGGGTCGCCGACGGCCCCGAGGAAGATGCCGTCCGTCTGTCGCAGGACGGCGAGTTCCTCGTCTGGGAGGACTTCACCGGTCTTCAGGTATCGGTCGGCGCCGAGGTGCAGGGCAACGGTCTCGACATCGAAACCCTCGGAAGCCGAGACCGCTCGGAGCACCTTCAGGCCCTCCTGGACGACCTCCGGCCCGGTGCCGTCCCCCGGGATCACCCCGATCCGATGGCGCGAGCTCACCGGGGCCATGCCTCGGTGGTGCTTGTGGACCCCGGCTGCACCTGCAGGGCCCGGTTGATGGCCGCCAGGTAGGCTCGGGCGCTAGCCTCGACCACGTCGGTGGCCACGCCGCGGCCGGTGATCCGATGACCCCCCACGTCGAGCTGCACGACCACGTCGCCGAGCGCGTCGGATCCGGAGGTCACACTGGAGACGTTGAACGAGACGAGCCGGGCCTCCACGCCCGACGCCCGCTGGATGGCACCGATGGCCGCGTCGATCAGGCCGTCGCCGATGGCCGACTCCTCGATGGGCTCCACGCCCTTTCGCAGTCGAACCGTGGCTCGCGGCTCCTGGCCGGTCCCCCCGGCTACGACCAGTGACTCGAGCACGAACACGTCCTGCTCGGCCTGGCCGATCTCCTCGGACACGATGGCCTGGAGATCCTGGTCCGTGAGTTGGATCTTGCGGTCGGCCAGGTCCTTGAACCTGACGAATGCCCGGTTCAAGTGCTCGGGATCCAGGCGCATGCCGAGGTTCTCCAACGCATCGGCGAACGCGTGCCGACCGGAGTGCTTGCCCAGGACGATCCGGTTGCCCTCCAGGCCGATCTCGAGGGGATCCATGATCTCGTACGTGGCCCGATTGGCCAGCACGCCGTGTTGGTGGATCCCCGATTCGTGGGCGAACGCCGACGAGCCGACCACCGCCTTGTTCGGTTGGACCGAGTAGCCGGTCGTCATCGAGACCAGGCGGGAAGTCCGCATGATCTCCTTCGCGTTCAGCCGGTGGCCGATGCCCAGGGCACGGCCCCGGGTCCGCACGATCATCGCGATCTCCTCGAGCGAGCAGTTGCCGGCCCGCTCGCCGATGCCGTTCACCGCCACCTCAACCTGCCGGGCCCCGTTGACGATGCCGGCCAGCGAGTTGGCCACGGCCAGCCCGAGGTCGTTGTGGCAATGCGTCGACACCACGACGTGATCGGGGACCGCCTCGCGCACCTCTCGCACCAGCTCGCCGAACTCGTGAGGCATGGCATAGCCCACGGTGTCGGGCACGTTGATCGTCGTGGCGCCGGCCTCCACGGCCACCCGGAAGCACTCGAGCAGGAACCCGAGCTCGGTGCGCGTGGCGTCCTGGGCCGAGAACTCGACGTCGTCGGTGTAGCCGACGGCCTGCTTGACGCCGTCGCGGATGGCGTCGAGCACCTGGGGCTGCGACATCCGGAGCATGTCCTTCATGTGGATATCGCTCGTAGAGACGAAGGTGTGGATCCGCCACCGATCGGCGCCCTTCAGGGCCTCGGCGGCCCGGTCGATGTCGCCGGGGACCACCCGGGCCAGGGCCGCGATGACCGGGCCGCGGACGCTCGTGGCGATTTCCCGGACGGCCTCGAACTCGCCCTCCGACGAGACGGGAAAGCCCGCCTCGATGATGTCGACCTCGAGGCGGGCCAGCTGCTCCGCGATCTCGACCTTCTCGGGCCTGGTAAGCGCGATCCCGGGGGCCTGCTCGCCGTCGCGGAGCGTGGTATCGAAGATGCGTACTACATCGTCAGGCATCGGGCACCACCTTTTTCTCCGACTCCAGCCACGGCATCATCCGGCGAAGCTCGCGCCCGACGTCCTCGATACGGGACGTCCGGGCCTGGCTCCGGAGCCTGTGGAAGTTCGGGAACCCGCTGTCGGCCTCGGTGATCCACTCCTTGGCGAACTGCCCGCTCTGGATCTCGTCCAGGATCCGCTGCATCTCCGAGCGAACCTCACCGTCGATCACTCGGGGGCCCCGCGTGTAGTCGCCGTACTCGGCCGTGTCGGAGATCGAGTACCGCATCCAGCTCATGCCGCCCTCGTACATCAGGTCCACGATCAGCTTCAGCTCGTGGAGGCACTCGAAGTACGCGATCTCGGGTTGGTAGCCGGCACGCACCAGTGTCTCGAACCCCGAGCGGACCAGCTCGGTGACCCCGCCGCACAGTACGACCTGCTCACCGAACAGGTCGGTCTCGGTCTCCTCCTTGAAGCTCGTTTCGATCACGCCCGCCCGAGCCACACCGATACCCGCCGCGTACGCCAGCGCGCGCTGGAGAGCTTTTCCGGTGGCGTCCTGGTGCACGGCGATCAACGCAGGCGTCCCGATCCCCTGCTCGTACGTTCGCCGCAGAAGATGGCCGGGGCCCTTGGGCGCGATCATCGTGACGTCCACCCCCTCCGGCGGCCGGATCCGGCCGAAGTGGACGTTGAACCCGTGGGCGAACATCAACATGTTGCCCGGTTCCAGGTTCGGGCCGATCTCGGACTCATAGGAGGCGGCCTGCGCGGTGTCCGGGAGCAGGACCATGGCCACATCGGCGTCCCTGACCGCCTGGGCCGTCGGAAGGACGCGGAGGCCCGCCGCCTCGGCCACGGGCCACGACGTCGAGGCTTCTCGCAATCCCACCCGGACGTCGTGCCCGGACTCCTTGAGGTTCAGGGCGTGCGCGTGCCCCTGGCTCCCGAACCCAAGGACCGCGACGCGCTGCCCTTCGAGCGCCGAACGGTCGGCATCCTTCTCGTAGTAGATCGTTGCCATGACCCGTCTCCTTCGTCCCGCCCGGCCTCGCCAGAGACCGATTCGCTCACACGCCTCCGCCGGTCCACTCCGCGGCGTCCTCCGCGCCGGCGGCGAGCCGGCGCTGCCCCCGCTCGCGGATGCCCCGGTCGCCCCGGGCCAGGGCCACCCGCCCCGTCCTGGCCAGCTCCACGATGCCGAAGTCCGAGAGGAGCTCGGTCAGGGCCTCGAGCTTGTCCGGCGGGCCCGTTCCCTCGATGGTCAGCGTCTTGTGCGTGACGTCGAGGACCCGGACCCTGAACACCCCACAGATCTCGAGGACCCGGGCCCGGGCGTCGCCCTCGGCCCGGACCTTGATCAGCGCGAGCTCGCGCTCCACCGCGTCGTCCGTTTCGTGCTCCAGGACCTTGATCACGTTGATCAGCCGGTTCAGCTGCTTCGTGACCTGCTCGAGCGGCTTCTTCTCCACGTCGACCACGATGGTCATACGCGACAGTCCGGGCTCCTCGGTGGGGCCCACCGCCAGCGACTCGATGTTGAACCCCCGCGCGGCGAACAGACCGGCTACCCGGGTCAGCACGCCGGGCTTGTCCTCCACCAGGATCGACATGGTGTGCAGGCTCATGCGATCGGGGCCTCCTTGGGGTCCTCGGTCGGCCGGGCGCCGCCGGGGCCGAGGACGATGTCGTCGTTCGAGCTGCCCGCGGCGACCATGGGGAAGCACATCTCCTTTGGATCGCACCGGAAGTCGATCACCACGCTTCGGTCCTCGACCGACAGCGCCTTCTCGATCACCGC
>JBIOXZ010000089.1:0-3177 GCA_044869895.1 Actinomycetota bacterium
GCCCCCTGGACCGCGCCGGGGATCTCCGCTCCGCTCCGGAGGCCGTCGGCCCACCGGCTGACCGGGCGGAAGCACTCGATCTGGTTCGGCACTTCATGGAGCGCGCCCATGTCCTGGCCGACGACCGCGCTCGGGACGTCCGACATCAGGAGAAGCACGGGCTGAGAGCACGCGTGGGCCTCGACGAGCGGCGTCAGCGCATTGGTCGCTCCCGGCCCGGTCGTCACCACGACGACACCGGGTCGCCCCGACGCGCGGGCGTAGCCGTCCGCCATGAACCCGGCGCCCTGCTCGTGTCGCGCGAGGACGTGGGCGATCCGGTGCTGGCGAAGGAGGGCGTCGTAGATCGCGAGGTTGTGCACGCCCGGGATGCCGAAGACGTGGCGCACGCCCTCGGCGTCGAGGGCAGCCACGACCCATTCCCCCCCGGTGCGTGTCGCGGGCTCGGCGCTCACCTCCTCACCGGCCACTGGGGCTGATCGGACGGCCTGCAAGCCTGAGGCATGGCGCCTCGAAGCGTACCGGGCAGCCTCCCTGACCGTCAAGGCGGCGCATGGTAACGGTTGCTCATGATCCTCGACGGGCGCCACCTCCTTCACGGCGCACACTCGGTCAGAGCAGCTCGAAGGTTTCCAGGGTTATTCCGAGCGGCCGGTCTTTGCCCACGACCACCCGGACCGCCCGCGGGCCCCACTCCTCGAGGGCCTCGCCGGGGCTCGCACCCCGAGCCCCGATCAGAACGTGCGACAAGCCCGACGTCCCTCGAAGATCCCCCCAACCCCCAACCGATCGCAGGGCCTTCACCGCGCGCTCGGTGAGCTGCGATTCTGGCTCGTCCATCGCGACCGCCACCACGATCGTACCCGGGGGCCACCCTTCGATGAACGCGGCGAGCCGCTCCGACTCTTCGCCGCCCGGCTGGGTGTCGAATCCCCGCACCCCTTGCACGTGGCCGTCCGTCGGCGCCAGCGCCGCGACCCAGTAGCCCCGTCCTCGCGACCCGACCAGCTCATGACTGTTGACCCGGACCGAGACGAGGCTCCCGTGCGCCCTCCCTGCGCTGCGCACGTCGAGATCGACCGGCGAGTGCCGGCCGGTCCGGCCGATCCGGTACGGTGCAGTCTGGGCGAGGCTCGCCGGGATGTCGTACAGGTGGTGGAAGGCCAGCTCGTTCCGGTCGGCGCTCGGAAACGGCGGGGCCAGGGTCGCGCGCTCGGGGGTGGGTCCCCCGGCGGTCCCCAGCAGCCGGCCCTTGAATCGGACCTCCGCCCGGCGGAGGACCTCGGGATCCTCGCCCGCCAGGCGAACGCGGTACGTGGCTTGCGGGTGGCGCCGGACGAAGTCCGACGAGAAGTGGCGGCGGACCACGACCCCCGTCTCCGGGGTCTGGGCGACCGCGTACACCTCGTCGGGCCCGAAGGTCCGGACGAGGGACAGCGCCGGCACGCGACCGGCACGCATGAGCTCCCACACAGGGCGCCAGGTCCGGCCGAGGCCAAGGTTCCGATGGACGACGACGTACGGGACGGGGTAAATGGTCCGGATGGCCGACGCCACCCGTTCGGGATCGCGCGAGTCGGCCGCGTCCACCAGGTCCACCCAGCTCGGGAGGGCGAACCCCCCGTGGCCGTTCACCACGCGCTTGCCGTGGTGGATTGCCCACAGCATGGCCCAGGCGTCCGATCCCCGATCGTGGATTGGCAGCTGTAGGATGGCGAAGTCGCCGGGCTCGGACCGGAGCCAGTCGTACACCGCGGGGATCGGTGGGAGGCGACGCCACGGCAGCGGCATCACCGACAGCTCGGCGAGCAGGAGGGTCAACAGGATGACCGGGGCCAGTCGACTCCACGGACGCGGCAGGCGGTCGGCCACCGCCCGGGCGCCCAGCGCCACGAGGAGCGCCAGCGGGAGCACGAACGCCAGGCTCCAGCGTCCCGGCGCGCGGAAGGCTCCGCCCCCCGGGAAATAGAGGTACATCCACCGGAAGAGTGTCACCCCCCACGGCTCGCCGTTCACGAGCAGGGTGGGCGCCAGGCAGAGCACGTAGCTGAGCAGCAGCAGGAACAGGAGCACGAGCATCCACTCGCGGGCACTCAGGACCCCGCCGAGGCGACGGCGCCCCTCCAGGGCGAGCCCGCCCAGGGCCAGCGCCGGGAGCACGTTTACCGCCAGCGTCAGATCCCGGATCCTGAGCGCCCCGAGGACGCCGCCGGAGGGCCGGGCCTTTCCGATCGCAAGGGCCAGGACAATACTGCTGGCGGCCGTGACGGCGAGACCGCGGAGCACCCAGCGGGCCCGCCGGCCCCACACGGGGAGGTCAGGCTGGCCCCGGGCACGGCCGGACAGTACGATCGCCGCCCCTGTCAGCGCCAGAGCCACGAACCCCGGGAACAGCCCACCCTCCGGCCGACCCAGCGACAGGAGCCGGTTCCGGTAGAAGCGGCTGAACTCGCCGGGGTCCAGGATGGACAGGAGATCCATCCCGAACACGTCTCCCTCGGCCAGTGTCCGCTGGAAGCCCAGCTCGCGGTGGACCGCCTGATACGGCCACAGGAACGGCGCGAGGGTCAGGCCAAGGATCAGACCCGCCGCGGCGACCCGCCCCGCCAAGGACCAGGTCAGCCGGTCCGGCCGAAGGACCAAGAGCCCGATCATCAGGCCGGTCAGCAGGATCGAAAGCGCGTAGGCGTTGTAGAGCGAGGAGAGGGCCTGCGCCCAGAGGGCGACCGCGGCCAGGCAGAGGTGCCGCGAAGCCCCTTCAACGACGAACCGGTACACGGCCCAGAAGATGAGTGGGAACAGGACGGCCTGCTGGTATGTGAACTGGCCGAGATGGTCCATGCGGTTCGGGTGGAACGCGAAGATCGCACCCGCGATGAGGCTCGCCACCACGCGCCCGGTGACGGTGTAGGCCAGGAGGTAGGTCAGGGCCCCGCTCGCCGTGAGCCCGGCGATGAGAAGCAGGTTGACGGCCAGGACGGGTCCGGCTCCGGCCGCAAGGAGCGGAGCGGCCAGGAGCCCGGTGAAGAACGCCGACTGCTGATAGGCGACGCCGTTCGAGTAGGGGTAGTAGAAGGGGACCTGGAAGAGACGCCCCGGGTCGCGAAACGTCTGGAGGGCGTTCCAGGCCACCATGCTGGTCTCGGTCGGATAGTCGCCAAGGCCGACCAGGAGAGT
>JBIOXZ010000090.1:0-6294 GCA_044869895.1 Actinomycetota bacterium
TGGCCTCGGCGAGCGCCCTGCCCGCGCCGGACAGCCCGGCCTTGCCGTCCACCACGATCGGCCCCGGCCCGATCAGCCCGGCGGCACGGAGTGGGGCGAGGCCGAGGACGACCGGCGTCGGGTAGCAGCCCGGGTTGGCCACGAGCGATGCCCCGGCGATCTCGTCGCCGAAGACCTCGGGCAGCCCGTAGACCGCCTTCTCCAGCCAGGCCGGGGCGGGGTGCTCGAACCCGTACCAATCCGGATACGCGGCCGCCGGGAGCCGGAAGTCGCCGGCTAGATCCACTGCACAGAGGCCGGCCTCGAGCAGCCCGGGAGCCAGCGACGCGCTTGCCCCGCGCGGAAGCGCGAGGAACGCGAAGGACGCCTGCTCGGCCGCCGAAGCGTCGTCGAGCGGAGCCAGCACCCTGCGACCGAGTGGAGAAGCGGCGAGGTGAGGATGGACCTCCGCCAGCTCGCGGCCGGCCGACTCGTTCGCCGCCAGATACCCGAGCTCCACGTTCGGATGCTCCGCCAGCAGCCGCACGAGCTCGCCCCCCGCATAGCCCGAGGCACCGAAGACGGCGACGCGCAGACGGCGGGTCTCATCCATCTCGGGTATTCATGCATAGAATGCATGAACATGTCAACGGCTGTCATGCATCGGAGGAGCCGTCCCGGATCCCTTTCGAGATTCGTCGTGAGGACGTACCATCCTCAATCCCTTCACCGGATGGAACAGTGAGCTGGTCTGGAACGGAGGTCACATGCGAAGACTGGTCGTGGTGATCGCGGCGGTGACGCTGGTGGGTGGAGTGGCATGGGCAGCGGGGGCTCAGACCACCGGCGGCGTGACCCCCGTGAAGTGCATGGACTCCGTGTGGCAGAGCACCCCCCAGTCCACGGCCTCGACGAACTGGGCGAACGTCCCTGGATTCAGCGACCACCCCATCGCGATCTACCCCATCGCGATCGACGTCAGCGCCCTCGTCTCCGGAGCGCCCATGGAGTTCCGGATCTTGAGCACCAACGTGGGCGGACAGACCTTCGTCAGCAAGCCCGGCCCGACCCGGTTCGTGCCCGGCCGCGGCGGCCCCGACTCGTTCGCGTACCAGTGGATCGAGCGGGACCAGGAAGCAGCCACCCGCAGCAACTTCCTCCGGCTGCAATGGCGGAGTCCGAGTGGGGTTGTGGTCCGATTGCGGCGAGGCGCCATGTCCGTGCTGTACACCACGGACGCGTGCCAGGGGTCCTCGTAGAGCGCCGGCTTCGTCGCGCCGGTTCGTACTCAGCGTGGGGTCCCGGCCGGATCAGGGCAGCGCGTGCAGCACGTCATCCGTGGCCCCGGCCACGGCCCGCGGTGGCTCCGCCCCGCCGGAGGCCCGTGACCTCGACACCGACCCTCTGGCCTTGCCCAGCTGCGAGCGGAACTCGTCGGCTCCGTTCACGATCATGGTCGCGGCCCGGGCGATCTTGTTCTCAAGGATCCCTTCCATCGCGTCGAGGAGCGACCCCACCTCCGACAGCACCGCCTGAACGTCGCCCGTATCGCCGAACCGGGCCACCAGGCTGTACAGGAACAAGAGCACGGGGAGCGCCGTGGAGTACGGAACGATGACCACTCCCCTGGAGAACGCGTCCGCGTGCGCCCGCTTCAGGACGGCGTAGGCCGCGTCGGGAACGGCCGCCACCGCCACCGGCGCCGTGAGGGCGGGGTCGAGATACTGGGCCACCTCCCGGGCGCGATGGGCCACCACCCGCTCAACCTCGCGGGCCCCGGCCTCGAGGTCCCCGGGCTCCTCCGCGGCTTCCAGGGCTTCGAGCTCCGCCAGCGCCGACCACTTGGAATCGATCGGGAGGCGCCTGCCGTCGGGGAGCAACAGGCCGAACTCCACCACCTTGCCGTTGACCTTGAAGTCGGTGATCAGGATCCCCGGCGGAAGCTGGGTGAGGTGCTGGCGGAGGACGTTCTCCCCCGCTCGGCCCTGCGAGGGACCGCCGGCCAGGACCGTCGACAGCCGCCGGACGACGGTCCACGCCTCTCGGTCCCGTTCCTGGCGTTGCCGCTCCGAGATCGACAGGTCGTGCAGGGCCCGCCTGGCGCCGGCCACCTCCTCGTGGAGACGCTCGGCCAGCGCATCACGTACCCCCACGGAGTCGGCCAGCCGACGGAGATCGGAGGCCTGGACCTCGAGTCGTGCCTCCAGCCGGGTTGCGCCGAGGAGCGCCTGCGACCGGTGGCCGCCGTGCCGAGCCGCCATCAGGACCGCGCCAGCGACGAGCCCCACCGCGAGCCCCATGATGGCAGAGCCCAGGTCGGTCACGCTTCTCCCCGGTCCGCCCGCGCGCGTTCGATCACGGGCCAACCGTAAAGCGAGGGTGTGACAGGCCGGCCCCGGCTACGAGCTGCGCTTGCGGGCCGAGGCCCTGCCGCCCTTGCCCCCCGCCGCCTTCTTCTGCGCGGTCGTGCCGCCCTGCGAGGACGAGGACGATCTGCCGCCGGATCCGGATTTCCGGCCGCCCCTGCTGGAGGCACCCGGTGAGTTCGCGATCCGCGCCGCCCGTTCCTTCGACATCCCCTTCCTCTTCAGCGCCTCGTACTGCTTCTCGTTCTTGACGCTCGGCCGCTTCTCAGGCATCGCGACCTCCTTTCGTCTCGGTTCGGTCATTCCCCGATTCGTTCGGAGGAAACGGGTGTGGTACAAGGATCGTCGGTTTCACGAGGAGGGGACGAGATGACCGTGACTCGTCGTTTTCTGACACTCTGCATAATCGTCCCGCTCGCGGCGCTGGCCCTGCTCGCTCTGGCCGCGCCGGCCCTGGCCGCCGACTCGGAAGAGAACGACCCTCAGATCGTGTTGACCGGAGAGGTGGTTGTCCAAGCGGGCCAGACCGTTGGCGATGTGGTGATCTTCAACGGGCCGGCCACCATCGAAGGGACGGTCCGCGGCTCCCTCACCTCCTTCAACGGCGACGTGTCGATCTCGGGGACGGTCACCGGTGACGTGACGTCGTTCAACGGCGATGTCACCGTGGCCTCCGGGGCCCGGATCGGCGGGGACCTGGTGTCCCAGTCGGCGCCGAGCGTCGCGTCCGGAGCGGTGATCGAGGGCGACCGCCGGCGGGTGGATACCGACTTGATCTCCGGGCGGTTCACCTGGATCAGCCAGTTCGCCGTGTGGGTGGCCGTCTCGGTCTCGATCCTGGTGCTCGGGCTGCTGCTCCTCTTGTTCGCGCCGAGGGCGGCCGAGACCGTCGCCGTCGCGGCGGTGGAGCGGATCGGTGCATCGATCGGCTGGGGGATCGGCCTGTTCTTCGGGCTCCCCATCGTGGCCGTGATCGCCCTGGTCACCATCGTGGGCATCCCGTTCGGCCTGGGTACCCTCCTCGGCCTCGCCCTGATCTACTCACTCGGCTACACGGCCTCGTGCTACGCCCTCGGTCGGGCCCTGCTCAAGCCGCCGACCAGCCGATATCTGGTGTTCCTGGCGGGATGGGCCATCGTCCGCGTGGCATCGCTCATCCCGTTCGTCTCTGGGCTGGTGTGGTTCGTGGCGGTGGTGTACGGGCTGGGCGTCCTCGCGGTCGCGGCCCGCCGCAGGGAGTCGATGGCGACGGTCCCCGCACCGGCGACGATGCCGCCGCCGCCCCCGCCGGCTCCCGCCTGACGGGCGGCAGTACGATCCCCGTATGACCGCGCCTCCGGCGATCCACATGGTCCACGTGGCGGGCTCCCACCGGGAGGTGGGGGCGCAGATCGGGTCGGCCTGCGCCCCCGTCCTGCAGGAGGCGGTGGAGTTCGACGCCGACATCCCCCAGGGCCGCACCCGCGCCGACCAGCTCTCCCTGGCCGATCGCTACCGAGAGGTCACTGCGGAGGCCCACCCCTGGTACCTGGACGAGCTGGAGGGGGCTGCGGAGGCCGCCGGGGTCGATCCCCGTGCGCTCTTCGCCTGTGCCACCGAGGAGATCTGGTACGAGCCGCGTACCCACGCCCTCAAGGGCCGGTGCAGCGACCTGGTCGCCGTCCCGCCCGCCACCGCCGGCGACCGCGTCCTGGTGGCCCACAACAACGACATGCATCGCAAGTACCAGGGGCAGCTCGTCGCGATCGAATGGGAGGTCCCCGGGGATCCGGTCGTACTCACCATCGGCGACGGCATCTGGATCAGCGTGGGATGGAACTCGGCGGGGCTGTCACTCACCGGCAACGAGCTCTCACCGAACGACGAGCGGATCGGGGTGCCCCGCGAGATCCAGGTGCGGTCCATGCTGCGGGGCCCGACCATCGACATGATGGTCGGCGAGGCCCTCCGCCACGATCGCGCATCCTCCTACAACAACGTGCTCGTCTCCCGCGAGGGCGAGGTGGTGAACGTCGAGGGCTCGGCCATGTCCGCGGAGATGACCGAGCCGGACGAATGGGGCCACCTGGTCCACACGAATCACTACGTCTGCGAGGGCATGCTCGGGTACGAGGGCGACCCCGAGTACGCCGTGCACTCCGCCGTCCGGTACCGACGGGCGTGGGAGCTCCTCCGCGCCGAGGGGCCAGGCACGGTAACCGCCGACCGGCTCAGGACCATGCTGTCCGACCACGAGAACCCGCCCGACGCCCTGTGCCGGCACCCAGAGCGGTGGGGAGGGGACACGGCCACCGCGTTCTGGTGCGTCGCCGACGTCACCGAGATGCGGATCACGTTCGGCCGTGGAAACCCCTGCGACTCCGTCGCGCAGGAGTACGCGTTCACCGAGCGAGACTGAGGGCCGACCCTCTCCCTGTCGGCGAGCCGGATGCGACCAGCTCCCCACTGCGTGGGTCGGTGCCGTCGGGTAGGCTGTCCGCCGCTCGAAGGTCCCCGTCGCTCGTCCCCCGCCGGAGGCTCGCCGAATGATGCTCCACGTTGCGAAGGAGGCCGTCGAGGCGGCACGCGCTGCCGGCGCCGACTATGCGGACGCCAGGTTCGTCCACGAGGACTCCGAGTCGATCACGGTCCGCAACCAGGAGATGGAGGGGATCGACCGGTCGACCTCCGAAGGCGTCGGCGTCCGCGTGCTGGTCGACGGGTACTGGGGGTTCGCCGCCACCGCACGGCCCGAGGGCGCCGAGATCGCTCGGACCGCGGGCCTGGCCGTCGAGATCGCCCGGGCCGCAGCTCGGCTTCCCCGCGAACCGGTGAAGCTCACCGAGATCCAGCCGGACACCGGCACGTGGGCCAGCCCCTTCCAGGACGACCCGTTCAACGTTTCTCTCGAGGAGAAGGTCGCCCTGTTGATGGAGGCCACTCGGCGGATGCAGGAGGTCGACGGCCTGGCGTTCGCCGAGGGCGGCATCGACCTGTACCGCGTCCGGACGTCCTTCGCATCCTCCGAGGGGAGCGCGATCGAGCAGACCGTCCTGCACTCGGGGGCCGGCCTGGACGCCACCGCCATCTCCGAGGGCGAGCTGCAGCGGCGCTCGTACCCGAACTCGTTCCGCGGCCACATTGCCGCGGCCGGCTGGGAGCACATCGCAAAGCTCGGGCTGATCGAGGAGGCCGAACGGACGGCGACCGAGGCGGTGGAGCTGCTCTCGGCCTCGGACTGCCCCAGCGAGGTGACCACCCTCGTCCTAGATTCCGGCCAGATGGAGCTCCAGGTGCACGAGTCGATCGGCCACGCGCTGGAGCTCGACCGGGTGCTCGGCATGGAGGAGTCCTACGCGGGCTCCTCGTTCGTCTCGCCGGGCGATCGGGGCAAGCTCCGCTACGCGAGCGACCTCGTGTCGATCACGGCGGACGCGACCATCCCGGGTGGCCTGGGCTCGTTCGGCTGGGACGACGAGGGTGTCCCCGCGCAACGGGTCCCCATCATCGTCGACGGGACGTTCCAGGACTTCATCTCCAGTCGCGAGACGGCGGGGGCGATCGGCGGCACGTCCACGGGGGCCATGCGGGCCGACGGCTGGGGGAACCTCCCGCTGATCCGGATGACCAACGTCAACATCGAGCCCGGCGAGGGATCGCTCGCCGACATCATCGGCGACACGAAGGACGGCATCTTCATGGCCACGAACCAGTCCTGGTCCATCGACGACAAGCGGGTGAACTTCCAGTTCGGGTGCGAGATCGCCTGGCGCATCAAGGGCGGCAAACTCACGCAGATGTACCGCAACCCCAACTACACCGGCATCACCACCGAGTTCTGGGGATCGTGCGACGCGGTGGGAGGCCGAGAGGACTGGACCCTGTGGGGCACGCCCAACTGTGGCAAGGGGCAGCCCGCGCAAACCGCCCGGGTGGGTCACGGGACGGCGCCGGCCCGCTTCCGCAACGT
>JBIOXZ010000091.1:0-15225 GCA_044869895.1 Actinomycetota bacterium
CCTACTTCACGATCCTGGTCACTCGCCCGGCACCCACGGTCCGTCCGCCCTCCCGGATGGCAAACCGCAGGGCCTCCTCCATGGCGATGGGCTTCTCCAGGGTCACCGTGACCTCGATGTTGTCCCCGGGCATGACCATCTCCACCCCCTCGGGGGTGTGCAGCGTCCCGGTCACGTCGGTGGTCCGGAAGTAGAACTGGGGCTTGTAGCCGTTGAAGAACGGGGTGTGCCTGCCCCCCTCCTCCTTGGACAGCACGTAGACCTGGGAGGAGAAGTCGGTGTGCGGGGTGATGGACCCCGGCTTTGCCAGCACCTGGCCCCGCTCCACGTCGTCCTTGTCGATCCCCCGCAGCAGCACCCCCACGTTGTCGCCGGCCTGGACCTCGTCCAGGAGCTTTCGGAACATCTCCAGGTCGGTGGCCGTGGTCTTGCGGGTGTCCCGAAGCCCCACGATCTCGACCTCCCCCATCTTCTTCAGGCTGCCCCGTTCCACCCTGCCGGTGACCACGGTGCCCCGCCCGGTGATGGTGAACACGTCCTCGATGGCCATGAGGAAGGGCTTGTCGATGTCTCGGACCGGCTCGGGGATGAAGGTGTCCACGGCGTTCATGAGCTCGATCACCCCGGCCTTGGCCTCCTCGTCGCCCTCCAGGGCCTTGAGGGCGGACAGCCGGATCACCGGGACCTCATCGCCGGGGAACTCGTAGGAGGAGAGCAGCTCGCGGACCTCCAGCTCCACCAGGTCCAGCAGCTCGGGGTCATCGACCATGTCCACCTTGTTCAGGGCCACCACGATGGCCGGGACGTTCACCTGGCGGGCCAGCAGGACGTGCTCCCGGGTCTGGGGCATGGGGCCGTCGGCGGCCGAGACCACCAGGATGGCCCCGTCCATCTGGGCCGCCCCGGTGATCATGTTCTTGATGTAGTCGGCGTGCCCGGGGCAGTCCACGTGGGCGTAGTGGCGGGCCTGGGTCTGGTACTCCACGTGGGCGATGGCGATGGTGATCCCCCGTTCCCGCTCCTCGGGGGCCTTGTCGATCTGGTCGAAGGGGGTGAAGTCGGCCAGGCCCTGTTCGGCCAGGACCTTGGTGATGGCGGCCGTCAGGGTGGTCTTGCCGTGGTCGATGTGGCCGATGGTGCCGATGTTCACGTGCGGCTTGGTCCGCTCGAACTTCTTCTTCGCCATGCTTCCTTCCCCTTCCCCCTTCTCCCTCTCTGTTCGCGGCCTACTCGCCGCGCACCCTGGCCACGATCTCCTTCGCGATCTGGACCGGCACCTCCTGGTACGCGTGGAGCTGCATGGGCGTGTGCGAGGCCCGCCCCTGCGTGCGCGAGCGCAGCTCGGTCGCGTAACCGAACAGCTGCGCGAGCGGAACCAGCACCCGGATGGCCTTCATCCCGCTCCGGTCGTCGATCCGCTCGATCCTGCCTCGGCGCGCCGTGGCGTCGCCCATGACCTCGCCCATGAACTCCTCCGGCGTCACGATCTCGTACTCCATGACCGGCTCGAGCAGAACGGGATCGGCCCGCCGGGCCGCGTCCTTCAGCGCCATCGACCCCGCGATCTTGAACGCGATCTCCGACGAGTCGACCTCGTGGTACGACCCGCCCACCAGCGTGGCCCGGATGTCCACCAGCGGGTACCCGGCGAGGACGCCGGACTCACGGGCCTCTTGGATGCCCTGGTCGACCGCGGGGATGTACTCGCGGGGGATGTCACCGCCGGTGATCTTGTTGATGAACTCGTAGCCGCCGCCGGGGCCCGTGGGCTCGAGGTCGATGACCACGTGCCCGTACTGGCCACGGCCCCCGGTCTGACGGATGAACCGTCCCTCCACCTTTTGGACGGCCTTGCGGATGGTCTCGCGATAGGCCACCTGCGGCTTGCCGACATTGGCTCCCACGTTGAACTCGCGCGTCAGGCGATCCACGAGGATCTCGAGGTGGAGCTCGCCCATCCCGGAGATGATCGTCTGGCCGGTCTCCTCGTCGTACTTCACGACGAAGGTGGGATCCTCGTCGGCCAGCTTGGCCAGGGCCTGACCCAGCTTGTCCTGGTCGGCCTTGGTCTTTGGCTCGACGGCCACGGAGATGACCGGCGTGGGAAAGGAGATGGACTCCAGGACGATGGGGTTGGCCGAGTCGCACAGCGTGTCCCCGGTGCTCGAGTGCTTGAGCCCCACCACGGCCATGATGTCCCCAGTAAACGCCGCTTCCTTCTCCTCCCGGTGGTTCGCGTGCATCTGGAGGATGCGGCCGATCCGCTCCTTACGGTCCTTCGTCGAGTTCTGGACGTGGGCGCCGGTGCGCACGATGCCCGAGTACACCCGGACGTAGGTCAGCCGCCCGACGTACGGATCAGACATGATCTTGAATACCAGCGCGGAGAACGCCTGGTCGTCCGAGGGTAGACGCTCGGCGGGCTCTCCCGAAGGGGTGTGGCCCTGCACCGGAGGGACGTCGACCGGCGACGGCAGGTAGGAGACGATGGCGTCCAGGAGCGGCTGGATGGCCTTGTTCTTGAACGCGCTGCCACACAGCACCGGAACCCCCGCGCCGGCCAGCGTGGCCCGGCGGATCGCCCGGCGGAGCTCCTCGAGGGTCGGCTCCTGCTCGTGGACGAACTTGTCCATGAGCTCCTCGTCGTGATCGGCGAGCTTCTCGAACAGCTCGTGGTGGGCCTGGTTGGCGGCGTCCCGGTACTCGTCCGGGATCTCCGTGGTCTCCCATTCCTCGCCCATCTCGCTGATCCACCGGTGGGCCTTCATCTCGACCAGGTCGATGACGCCGACGAACCCCGCCTCGCTTCCCCACGGGAGCTGGACGACCAGCGGGTTCGCATGCAGCCGCTCCTCCATCATCCGGACCGTGCGGCCGAAATCGGCGCCGGTCCGGTCCATCTTGTTGACGAAGCAGATCCGCGGCACGCCGTACCGGTCGGCCTGGCGCCACACCGTCTCGGTCTGGGGCTCCACGCCGGCCACCGCGTCGAACACGGCGATGGCACCGTCGAGCACGCGAAGCGACCGCTCCACCTCGACGGTGAAGTCGACGTGGCCGGGCGTGTCGATGATGTTGATCCAGTGGCCCTTCCAATTGGTCGTGGTGGCCGCGGATGTGATGGTGATGCCGCGCTCGCGCTCCTGGACCATCCAATCCATCTGGGCCGTGCCCTCGTGGACTTCGCCGAGCTTGTAGGCCTTGCCGGTGTAGTAGAGGATCCGCTCGGTCGTGGTGGTCTTGCCGGCGTCGATGTGCGCCATGATCCCGATGTTCCGCGTCCGGGCAAGCGGGTATTCCCGGAGCACCAAGTCCTTGCCGGACCCTCCGGGCTGACGTCGCTTTATGTCCTGCGCTGCTTCGACCACGTCGATCCTCTCCGCGGAAGTGGCCACCTAGCCCACCCCCTCGACCAACGCCGGGCGCGAGAGCCCGGCACGAACGTTTGCTTCGATCACCATCGATAGTGCGCGAACGCCTTGTTCGCCTCGGCCATCTTGTGCATGTCCTCGCGCCGCTTGACCGATGCCCCCTGGCCTTGGGAGGCGTCCATGATCTCCCCCACCAATCGGTCGGACATGGAGTGTTCCTTACGGGCGCGGGAGTAATTCACCAGCCAGCGCAGCGCGAGCGTGGTGCCCCGGGTCGGCCGAACCTCCACCGGCACCTGGTAGTTGGCCCCGCCGACCCGCCGGGACCGAACCTCGAGCATGGGCCGGACGTTTTCCACCGCTCGCTTCAGCGTGATGACCGGGTCGTTGGCCGTCCGCTCCGAGATGACTTCGAGTGCCTTGTACACGGTCCGTTCGGCCATCGACTTCTTGCCGTCGTACAGGACCTTGCTGATGAGCTGAGTCACCAGGGGGTTCTGGTAGACGGGGTCGGGCTCGATCTCCCTGCGTACGGCAGGGCCCTTGCGAGGCATCGCTACTCGCCCACCCTCTTGGCCCCGTAGCGGGATCGCGCCTTCTTGCGGTCCCTAACGCCCGCGGTGTCGAGGGTGCCCCGAATGATCTTGTACCGAACCCCCGGCAGGTCCTTCACCCGGCCACCCCGAACCAGGACGATGGAGTGCTCCTGGAGGTTGTGGCCGATCCCCGGGATGTAGGCGGTGACCTCGACCCCGGTTGTCAGGCGGACCCGGGCAACCTTTCGAAGGGCCGAGTTGGGCTTCTTCGGGGTGGTCGTGTAGACACGAGTACACACGCCGCGGCGCTGCGGAGAGCCCTTGAGCGCAGGGCTCTTCGTCTTGCCCCGCGGGCGCTCGCGTCCTTCTCGGACCAGTTGCTGGATCGTGGGCATGTCGGTCTCGTGTTCACTCTCGCCTTGGTCTCCATGGGGGGTCCAACGAAAAGCCGGACCCACGGGCCCGGCTTCCAGGGACTCGCCTCAGGCACAATTGTCCCTTGGGGGTCCCCCCTGAAAGCTTGCATGGATACCGAACCCGCCCGCCGGGTCCGGTGTGCAACCAGTAAGGCTACTAGGCACGATGCGTGCTCGTCAACGAACGGCGGCGAACCAGAGGAATGGTCCGCGCCGAGCACCCGCCTGCTAGCTTGGCGCCGTGCCTGCTCTGGCCGATCTCCTGGAGCTCGCCGAGCAGGCCGTCCTGCGTGGCGGCGCTCTCGTGGCCAGGGAGGGGCCGGCCCCCATGGCCGAGGCCAAGGGAGCCGGCGACTACGTGACCGAAGTGGACCGGGCCTCCGAGCGGGCTATCCGGGAGGTTCTCGGCGAGGGCACCCCGGACATCCCCGTGGTGGGTGAGGAGGCCGGAGGCGCCGGCGGCAGGCGGTCCTGGGTGGTCGATCCGCTGGACGGCACCACCAATTACGTGCACGGGTTCCCGGTCGTCGGGGTCTCCGTGGCGCTGGTGGAAGACGGAAGGCCCACCGTGGGCGTCGTCCACGCCCCGTTCCTGAGGCAGACGATCCTGGGTGCCAAAGGGCTGGGTGCACGGGTCCGAACGGGGCGCCGGGAGGTGGAGGCGAGGGTCTCGGGACGCCCGGTCGAGCAGGCCGTGGTGGGAACGGGCTTCCCGTTCAGGCGGAAGGGTCTCCTCCCCCGATACATGGCCGCCTTCCAGGCGTGCTTGGAACGATTCGAAGACCTCCGCCGACCCGGGGCCGCCGCGCTGGACCTCGCCTGGGTGGCGGCCGGAGCGTTCGAGGGGTTCTTCGAGCTCGGGCTGGCGCCCTGGGACGTGGCCGCCGGGGCGCTGCTCATCGAGGAGGCCGGCGGCGTGGTGAGCGACTGGCAGGGAGGGCCGGACTACCTGAGCGGCGACGTCCTGGCAGGGTCGCCAGCCATCCACGCGACGCTGCTGGAGATCGCGAGGAATGACTGATCCGTAGCGGCTGACGTTGGGGGGGGACCGATATATCGCTGCGGCCCTCGCGCACGACCTGTCGACACCTCGTCGCCCTGCTCGCTCCGGAACGCGGGTCGTTCTCGTCGAGGCGGGGGGGCGGGCAGGAATACCCCGATGCCGCCCCCGCCGCCCCTGCTGGGACTGAGGACGATCCCGAACCCGGTCCCGAGCTACTCTTCGGGCGAGTAGGACGCTCCGCCGAGCATCTGCTCGGCCTCCTCGCGAGTGAGACCGGCCAACGCCGGCTCGGCCTCGCCGGCGGCGGCGAGCTCCCGCTGCCGAGCCAGCCAGTACTCGGGGATGGCCTCCGGCTTGATCCGGACCTGCACGTTCCGGTACCGCCCCATCCCCGTGCCCGCCGGGATCAGCTTGCCGATGATCACGTTCTCCTTCAGACCGAGCAACTGGTCCGACTTCCCGGCGATGGCGGCCTCGGTCAGCACCCTGGTGGTCTCCTGGAACGACGCCGCCGACAGCCACGAGTCGGTAGCCAGCGATGCCTTGGTGATCCCCAGGAGCTGCGGCCTGGCGGATGCGGGGGTGTTCCCGTTCTCCACCGCGTCCCGGTTGGCCGCCTCGAACCTCCGGCGGTCCACCAGATCGCCGGGAAGGAACTCGGTGTCGCCGGGTTCGATGACCTGCACCTTGCGAAGCATCTGCCGCACGATGAGCTCGATGTGCTTGTCGTGGATGGTCACGCCCTGGCTCCGGTACACCTGTTGGACCTCCTCCACCAGGTGCCGCTGGAGCGCCTGGACGCCCTCGATCCGGAGCTTCTCGTGGGGGTTCACCGACCCCTCCGTGAGCTGCTGGCCGACCTCGACCTTGTCTCCGTCACCCACCGTCAGGCGGGCTCGGAACGACACCTTGTACTGGACCTGCTCGCCGTCGTCGGACGTGACTGTGATCCGACGCTCCTTCTTCTCCTCGTCGTCCTCGATTGTCACCGTTCCGGGGAGCTCGGTGATGAGGGCCTCACCCTTGGGTCGCCTGGCCTCGAACAGCTCGACCACGCGAGGAAGGCCGTGGGTGATGTCCTCGCCGGCCACGCCGCCGGTGTGGAACGTACGCATCGTCAGCTGTGTGCCCGGCTCGCCGATCGATTGCGCCGCCACGATCCCCACCGACTCGCCGATGTCGACCAGCCGGCCCGAGGCCAGGCTCCAGCCGTAGCACATCCGACACACGCCGTATTCGGCCTCGCACCCGGTGGCCGATCGGACGTGCACGACGTCCACGCCGGAGTCCGCGAGCCTCTCGACCAGCGCATCGTCGAGCTCCTGACCCTTCGACGCGATCTTCTTGCGGTCCAGGCCCTTCACGTCCTCCGCCAGCGCTCGCCCGAACAGCGACGTGTCCAGGTGGGCGTTCCGCTCACGCGTCCCGTGCGGCGTCTCGATCGTCACCTGAACCGCCACGCTCCGGTCGGTGCCACAGTCGTCCTCCCGGACGATCAGCTCCTGAGCCACGTCCACCAGGCGCCGGGTGAGGTACCCCGAGTCCGCCGTGCGGAGCGCGGTGTCGGCCAGGCCCTTCCTCGCCCCGTGGGTGGAGATGAAGTACTCCAGGACCGACAGCCCCTCCCGGAAGTTGGACTTGATGGGCCGGGGGATGATCTCGCCCTTGGGATTGGCCACCAGGCCGCGCATCCCGGCGATCTGGCGGATCTGCATGATGTTCCCGCGAGCCCCGGAGTTGGCCATCATGTAGATCGGATTCGTCCGGGAGAACTGAGCCTCCATGGCATCCCGCACCTTGTCGGTGGCCTCCGTCCAGATCTCGATGAGCTCCTGCCTGCGCTCGTCGTCGGTGATGATGCCCCGGGTGTACTGCTGCTCGATCTTCCGGGCCCGACCCTCGTAGAGGTCCAGGATCTTCGCCTTGTCGGGCGGGGTGGTCACGTCCTCCACCCCGAGCGTGACGCCCGCTCGGGTGGCGTAGTGGAACCCCACGTTCTTCAGGTTGTCCAGGATCTGCTCGACCGTCGCGCGGTCGTAGCGATGCACGCAGGCGTCGACCACTTTGCCCACGTCCCCCTTCATCAACGCATGGGTCACGTACTCGAAATCGTCGGGGAAGGCCTGGTTGAAGACGACCTGACCCGCCGAGGTCATGATCACCGGAACCGGCGAGGCCCCGTCGGCACTCACGTCCACGGTCTCCGGGAGCAGCTCGGCCGGCAGCGCCTTGCCCGGAAGCCGGACCCTGATGGCGTCGTGCAGCGTGATCAGCTTGTGGTCCAGGGCCATCATGGCCTCGGCGGCCGAGGAGAACCGCGGCACCTCCTCGTCCTTCTCCGGCGGGATCGGCTCGAGCGTCAGGTAGTAGATCCCCAGCACCATGTCCTGGCTCGGGACGGCGATGGGCCGCCCGTGCGCCGGGGACAGGATGTTGTTTGTCGAGAGCATCAGGACCCGCGCTTCGGCCTGGGCCTCCGAGGACAGGGGCACGTGCACGGCCATCTGGTCCCCGTCGAAGTCTGCGTTGAACGCCGCGCAGACCAGCGGGTGGATCTGGATGGCCTTGCCCTCGACCAGGACCGGCTCGAAGGCCTGGATGCCCAGCCGATGGAGGGTCGGCGCCCGATTCAGCAAGACCGGGTGCTCCTTGATGACCTCCTCCAGCACGTCCCACACCTGGGGCCGAGCACGCTCCACCATCCGCTTCGCGCTCTTGATGTTCTGGGCCAGGGCCTGGTCCACCAGGCGCTTCATCACGAACGGCTTGAACAGCTCCAGGGCCATCTGCTTGGGCAGGCCGCACTGGTGCAGGCTGAGCTGCGGACCGACGACGATGACCGACCGGCCCGAGTAGTCGACCCGCTTGCCCAGCAGGTTCTGGCGGAACCGGCCCTGCTTGCCCTTCAGCATGTCCGAGATGGACTTGAGGGGCCGGTTGCCGGGCCCGGTCACGGGGCGACCCCGCCGGCCGTTGTCGAACAGGGCGTCGACCGCCTCCTGCAGCATCCGCTTCTCGTTGTTCACGATGATCTCGGGGGCCTGGAGGTCCAGGAGCCGCTTCAGCCGGTTGTTGCGGTTGATCACGCGGCGGTACAGATCGTTCAGGTCCGAGGTGGCGAACCGCCCCCCGTCGAGCTGCACCATCGGACGAAGGTCCGGCGGGATCACTGGGATGGCGTCGAGGACCATGCCCATCGGCGAGTTGGTGCCCTCGACGAAGTTCGAGACGACCTTCAGCCGCTTGATCGCCTTCAGCCGGCGGGTCCCCTTGGCCGTGGCGATCTGGTCCCGGAGTGAGTCGGCCTCCTCCTCGAGGCCCAGGTCATGGAGCAGGCGCTTGATGGCCTCGGCACCCATGCCGCCGTCGAAGTAGTCGCCGAACCGCTCCCGGAGGGACCGATACACGGCGTCGTCGGCCACGAGCTGCTTCACGTTCAGGCTCTTGAACGCCGTCAGGACCTCATCCAGGTGATCGGTCTCGCGCTTGGTGGCCTCGGTCAGGCGCTCGATGTCGCGCTGGGCCTCCCTGCGGGCAGCCGAGAGCTGCGCGCCCTTGGCCCCCTCGGCCTCCAGCTCGCGGAGGCGATCCTCCAGGTCGGCCAGGCGTCCCTTGATCTCCTCGTCGCGATCGGCCTCGAACTCGTGCTTCTCCTCCTCGATCTGCTTCTCGATGTCGGGAAGGTCCTTGTGCCGGCGGTCGCCGTCGAGACGGGTGATGACGTAGGCCGCGAAGTAGATGATCCGCTCCAGGTCCTTCGGCGGGATGTCGAGCAGGTACCCCAGACGAGAGGGGACGCCCTTGAAGTACCAGATGTGGGTAACGGGCGCGGCGAGCTCGATGTGGCCCATGCGGTCCCTGCGGACCTTGGACCGCGTGATCTCCACCCCGCACCGCTCGCAGATGATCCCCTTGAACCGGACGCGCTTGTACTTCCCGCAGTGGCACTCCCAGTCCCGAGTCGGACCGAAGATGCGCTCGCAGAACAGGCCGTCCTTCTCCGGCTTCAGCGTCCGGTAGTTGATGGTCTCAGGCTTCTTGACCTCGCCGTTCGACCACGCGCGGATCTGATCCGCCGTGGCCAGGCCGATCCGGATCTCGTCGAAGTAGTTCACATCCAACACTTAGGCGTTCGCCTCCTCGCGCACGTACCCCTCCATCAGTTTCAACACTCAGCTATTCCTAGTCGTAGTCGGCGCCGGCGGGCTCCCGGCGGGAAAGATCGATGCCCAGCTCCTCGGCCGCTCGGAACACGTCCTCGTCGGTCTCCTTCAGCTCGATCTCCTCGCCCTCGGCCGAGCGGACCTCGACGTTCAGGCACAGGGACTGCATCTCCTTGATCAGGACCTTGAAGGACTCCGGGATCCCCGGCTCCGGGATGTTCTCGCCCTTGACGATGGCCTCGTACACCTTCACCCGGCCGAGGACGTCGTCGGACTTGATTGTGAGCAACTCCTGCAAGGCGTAGGCCGCACCGTAGGCCTCGAGGGCCCACACCTCCATCTCGCCGAACCGCTGCCCGCCGAACTGGGCCTTCCCGCCCAGCGGCTGCTGGGTGATCATCGAGTAGGGGCCGGTTGACCGGGCGTGGATCTTGTCATCCACCAGGTGGAGCAGCTTCATGATGTACGCCACGCCAACGGTGACGGGCTCCTCGTAGGGCTCCCCGTTCCGGCCGTCGAACAGCATGGCCTTGCCCACCTTGTCGACCAGGGTCTTCCCGTCCCGGTCGGAGTTGGCCTTCTGCAGGGCCTCCAGGATCTCCCACTCCCTCGCGCCGTCGAACACGGGCGAGGCGATGTAGGCGGGACCCTCGAGGTTCCGGCCATCCTTGGAGAACCCCATGAGCGAGGCCCATCCCAGGTGCGCCTCCAGGATCTGGCCCAGGTTCATCCGGGACGGCACGCCCAGCGGATTCAGGATGATGTCGACCGGCGTCCCGTCGGCCAGGAACGGCATGTCCTCCTCGGCCAGGATGGTCGAGATCACGCCCTTGTTGCCGTGGCGGCCGGCCAGCTTGTCGCCGTCGGAGATCTTCCGCTTCTGGGCCACGTACACCCGGACCAGCTGGTTCACGCCCGGGGGCAGCTCGTCGCCCTCCTCGCGAGAGAACACGCGCACCCCGATGACCTTGCCGGACTCGCCGTGGGGCACCTTCAGCGAGGTGTCCCGGACCTCCCGGGCCTTCTCGCCGAAGATCGCCCGGAGCAGCCGCTCCTCGGGGGTGAGCTCCGTCTCGCCCTTGGGGGTGACCTTGCCCACCAGGTAGTCGCCCGGGTTGACCTCGGCCCCGATCCGGACGATCCCCCGCTCGTCGAGGTCCTTCAGGATCTCCTCGGAGACGTTGGGGATGTCACGGGTGATCTCCTCGGCCCCGAGCTTGGTGTCGCGGGCGTCGACCTCGTGCTCCTCGATGTGGATCGAGGTCAGGACGTCGCCCTTCACCAACCGCTCGGAGATGATGATGGCGTCCTCGTAGTTGTGTCCCTCCCAGGGCATGTAGGCCACGACCAGGTTTCGGCCCAGGGCCAGCTCGCCGGACTCGGTTGAGGGGCCGTCGGCGATGACCTGCCCCTTCACGATCCGGTCGCCCTCCCGGACGAACGGCTTCTGGTTCATGCAGGTGCCCTGGTTCGACCGCCGGTACTTCTGGAGCCGGTAGGTGCGCTGGCCGCTGCGCTCCCGAACCTGGATCTCGTCGGCCGAGACGTCCTCCACGGTCCCCGTCTCCTCGGCCAGGATCACGTCGCCGGCGTCCACGGCCGCCCGGAACTCCACCCCGGTGCCGATCAGCGGGGCCTCGGACTTCAGGAGCGGCACCGCCTGGCGCTGCATGTTGGCGCCCATCAGGGCCCGGTTGGCGTCGTCGTGCTCCAGGAACGGGATCAACGCCGCCGCCACCGAGATGATCTGCTTGGGCGAGACGTCCATGTAGTCGACCTCATCGGGCGGCACCGAGTCGACCTCGCTGCCCTTCCGCCTGACCAGGATGGAGTCGTCCGTGAACCTCCCGGTCTTCAGCTCGTACGGCGTGTTGGCCTGGGCGATGACGTGGCGGTCCTCCTCGTCGGCGGAGAGATAGTCGATCTTGCCCGTGACCTTTCCCCCTTCCACCCGCCGGTAGGGGGTCTCGATGAACCCGAACGGGTTGATCCGACCGTAGGTGGACAGGGAACCGATGAGGCCGATGTTCGGGCCCTCCGGGGTCTCGATCGGGCACATCCGGCCATAGTGCGAGGGGTGCACGTCACGGACCTCGAAGCCGGCGCGCTCCCGGGAGAGGCCGCCCGGCCCCAGAGCCGACAGTCGCCGCTTGTGGGTCAGCCCGGCCAGGGGGTTGGTCTGGTCCATGAACTGGGAGAGCTGGCTGGTCCCGAAGAACTCCTTGATGGAGGCGACCACGGGGCGGATATTGATGAGCGTCTGGGGCGTGATGGCCTCCACGTCCTGCGTGGTCATACGCTCGCGGACCACCCGCTCCATGCGCGACAGGCCGATCCGGATCTGGTTCTGGATCAGCTCCCCCACCGACCGCAGCCGACGGTTGCCGAAATGGTCGATGTCGTCGGGCTCGAACCCCTCTTCCCCGGCGTGCAGCTTCACCAGGTACCGAACGGTCTTCAGCATGTCCTCGTAGGTGAGGATGCCCTTGAACTTGGGTCCTCCCTCGCCATGCTCGTCCTTCTGGAGCTCGGCCCATACGCGGAACTTGGGCTGGTCCCAGCCCTTCTTCTCGGGGTTGGAGAGCTCGGCGAGGGCCTTGGCCCGGGCCTTCAGCTGGGTCTGGAGCACACTCTCGGCCGGACCGAGCTTCTTCGACACTTTGTAGCGGCCCACCCGAGCCAGGTCGTAGCGCTTGGGGTTGAAGAACAGGTTCTCGAGCAGCGTCCGGGCCGACTCGGCCGTGGGCGGCTCCCCCGGACGGAGTTTGCGGTAGATGTCCTCCAGGGCCTCCTCGGGCGTCTGGACGTGGTCCTTCTCCAGGGTCAGCTTGATCGATGGCGCATTGTCGAACAGCCCGAGGATGTCCTCCTCGGACCAACCGAGGGCCTTCAACAGGACCGTGACGCTCTGCCGGCGCTTGCGGTCGATGCGGACCCCGACCGTGTCCTTCTTGTCCACGTCGAACTCAAGCCAGGCCCCCCGGGAGGGGATGATCTTGGCCAGGAAGACGTCCTTGTCGGTTGTCTTGTCCAGGTCGCGGCTGAAGTAGACGCCCGGGGACCGAACCAGCTGGGAGACGACCACCCGCTCGGTGCCGTTGATGATGAAGGTTCCCCGCTCGGTCATCATGGGGAAGTCCCCCATGAAGACCTCCTGCTCCTTGATCTCGCCGGTGGCCTTGTTCACGAACATGGCCTCGACGAACAGGGGCGCCGAGTAGGTCTGATCCTTGTCCTTGCACTCCTCCTCGGAGTACTTGATCTCCTTGAACTGGTGCTTTCCGAAGTGCAGCTGAAACTGCTCGGTGAAGTCCTCGATCGGCGAGACCTCCTCCAGGACCTCCCGGATCCCCTCGTCGAGGAGCGTCTGGAAGGAGACGCGCTGGATAGCGATCAGGTCAGGTAGCGGCAGGACCTCCTCGAGCTTGGCGAAACTGAGACGATCACGGACAGGAACGAGGGCATCAGGCAAAGACTCTCCCCCCTAGGCGGAATGACACGCTTGGGATACGGGCATGCGGGACGGCGGCACGGCAAACGAGCAGTATACGGTCGCGGACACGCGAAGTCAACCCGGGAAGAACCCCCAGGTCAGACGGGGGGAAGGGTACTCCTCTCCGGAAGCGCGGTCAACCCGTCAACGCCGCCTAGTCGGCTGCCCCGGCCCAGTCCCTGAGGGGGGCCACCGTCGAGGACAGGGCCCCCTCGCGCTCGTCGCGGTCGCCGGAGAGCCCCTGGGCCTCGGCCGCCCGCTGCATGGCGAAGTACATGTCCGCCACGGCGTTCGCCAGGGTCCGGGCCTGGTCCGTGGACTCGATTCGGACGCCCCGCTCGTGGAGGACGTTGAAGAAGTCCTCAAGGATCGCGCGCTCGTCACCGAGGAGCGCAGCTTCCGAGACCCTCAGTGCCCTGGCCAACCGCTCCAGTGTTTGGATGGACGGAGCGACATGGCCGTTCTCATAGCGGGACAGTCGGGCTTTGGGGATCCCCGAGATCTCCTCAAGGTCCGACTGGGAGTATCCGGCCCCCATCCGCGTCTCGCGCAGACGTTGACCAAACGTCCTCTCATCGTTCATGGAGACAGCCCCCTCGATCGCCCCACCCTGGGCGCAGGGAGCATATCAATGTAAGGGTGGATGAGCGCAAAGGCCCAGCGTGAGCCCCCTATTTCACCTCGACCGTGGCGCCCGCCGCCTCCAGTTGTTCCTTGGCCTTGTCTGCCGTCTCCTTGTTGACCCGCTCCAGGACCGGCTTCGGCGCGCTGTCGACGAGGTCCTTGGCCTCCTTCAGGCCCAAGCTGGTCAGCGCCCGAACCTCCTTGATCACCTGGATCTTCTTCTCGCCCGCGCCCGTGAGCACCACGTCGAACTCCGTCTGCTCCTCGGCCTCCTCGCCGCCTCCCTGCGTGCCGGTGCCCGGTGCGGCCATCATGACCGGACCTGCCGTAGCGGCCTTCACGTCGAACGTCTCCTCGAACTTCTTGATGAAGTCCGAGAGCTCCAGGAGCGTCATCTCCTTGAACTGCTCGAGCAGTTGGTCCGGGTCCGCCTTCTTCGTCGCCATGGTCACTCCTCTCCTTCTTCGGAGGCCTGGGCCTCCTGTGGTCCGGCGCCCTCGGCCTGTGGGGCCGGGACGTGGGCTTCCTCGTGGACCGGCTGCCCGGCCTCGGGCTCGGGGACGGCTTCCTCGCCGGGGGGAACCTTCTCCTTGTACGCCTCGAGCAGGGAGAGGAACCGACCCTGGAGGGCCTGGAACATCCCGGCGGCCCTGGACATCTCTGCCTTGAAGGCGCCCGCGAGCCTGGACAGCATGACGTCTCGTGACTCGAGCTCGGCCAGGCCGCGAGCCTCGTCGGCGCCCAACACACGCCCCTCCATGAACGCGCCCTTCAGGGCCAGGGCGGGAAACCGCTTCGCCGCCTCGACGACCCTCTTGGCCGCCGCCACCGGATCGCCGGCCACGAAAGCGACGGCGGTCGGGCCCTCCAACAGGCGTTCGAGCTCGCCCACGCCCGCCTCGCCGGCGGCCCGCTTCATCAAGGTGTTCTTGACCACGGAGAACCGGGTGTCGTCGCCGAGCGTCCGACGGAGCTCCGTGGCATCCTTCACGCTCAGCCCGCGGTACTCGGCCAGCAGCAAGGCCTGGGAGCTGCTGATCCGCCCCTTCAGCTTGGCAACCTGCTCGACCTTCTCCTGACTCGGCATCACGCCTCCAGACAACGAAAATGCGCCTCCGCAGCGCGCGGAGGCGCACGTCGAATCGCGCTCGCCTCATCGCCTCGGCAGGTACCGGCGTGGCCGGATCATGCGGCGCCCCTGCGGTCTGCGGCGGTCCCCAGGCTACCAGGCCTAGGCCGGAAGCCCCGCTCTTCCTGACGGGAGCGAACGAACCTCCTCGGGGAGGATGCCCAACGCCTCATTTACGACGGCCAGGAACCGCTTCCCTTCCGATCGGGCTTTTCCCCTAAGTGTTTCCGTCTACCCCAAGCCGGGAAGTGGGGACGGGGAGCTGCGGACGCCTGTCAGCGATTCGGGGGGCGTGGCAGGCAACGCACCCTCTGTCTTGACCTGTTCCTGCCGTGGAACCCGATCGAGGGGCAGCGTACTTGCCCATGGCGCTCAAGCGCCCGATCCGATCGGCCGAGCTTGAAGTTCGTCCCGCCCCGGCACCGCTACGGGCGGTTCGACAAGAGCGAAGGCGCTTGGGGGTTGAGGCCGTTTTGTGGCGTGGCATCCG
>JBIOXZ010000092.1:0-5032 GCA_044869895.1 Actinomycetota bacterium
CAGCGCGCGGCCGTCGTCCACCGGTACGTGCTGGATCTCCCCTACGCGGACGTAGCCCGGGCCCTCGGGTGCAGCGAGGAAGCCGCCCGGGCCAGCGCGTACGAGGGGCGGAAGAAGCTGCGAGCCATGCCGGAACTCGAGCATCTCGGAGGAAAGCCATGACGAAGGAGTTCGGTTCGATGCGGCGGGTGGACGTGGAGGGGGCCTCTCGAGTTGCCGCCCAGGGCGTGATCGATGCCGCCAGACGCCAGGGCCTTGAGGACGTGGCGGTGGCAACCGTCGGCTCGCCGGTTGGCGATCTGCTCGTGGCGGGGACCCGGCGGGGGCTGGTCCGGGTGGCCTATCCGGACGAGCGGCCCGACCTGGTGATCGAGGACCTGGCGGAGGCGCTCTCGCCCAGGGTCCTGGAGGATCCCCGGGCCCTGGACCTCGTGCGTCGCCAGCTGGAGGAGTATTTCGAGGGACGGCGAGACCGGTTCGATGTTCGGCTGGACTGGGCGCTCGCCCCGAGCGGCTTCTCCCGCAAGGTGCTCGAGGCGACGGCTCGCATCCCGTTCGGGTCGGTCTCCACCTACGGGGAGATGGCCAAGCGCGCGGGGAGCCCTCGGGCCGCCCGGGCAGCGGGGAACGCGCTCCACGACAACCCGATCCCCATCGTCGTCCCGTGCCACCGCGTGGTCCCCTCCACCGGAGGGATCGGGAAGTACGGCGGGAGCGAGTGGCGGAAGGCGTTCCTGCTTCGCCTGGAGGGGGCCCCGGCGGGCTAGGGCGACCGCCGGGAGGCCCCCCCGGCGGGCAGCGGGTGGTCCAGAACTCGCTCGACCTCTCCGATAATCCCCGCATGACCACCGGCCTGTTTGCGCGAGCAGCGGCGCGCCTTTCCGCAGCCCGGAGCGACGGTGGGTTCGGCCCCCGGCCCGAGATGGCGGCGGAGCCGGAGCCCACCGCCCTCGCGGCCATCGCCCTGGGCGACGAGGAGGCGCGCGGCTGGCTCGCCGGCCATCAGCGCGCCGACGGCGGATTCGCCCTGGTCGCCGGGGACGTCGTCAGCGACGCGGCAACCGCGCTGGGTGCGCTGGCGCTCGCTCCGGGGGAGGCCCGGGAGCGGGCGCTCGACCACGTGATCGCCAATCAGGCCCAACGCCTACCGACCAACCCGGACTCCCCGCACGATCCAAAGCTCCGAGGCTGGGGTTGGACCCCGGACACGTTCGGGTGGGTCGAGCCGACCGCGCACGCGGTTCTGGCCCTCCAGGTCCTGCGGCCCTCCGCGGGGAGCCCGCTCCAAGACGGCCTGGCCGTCCTGGCGGATCGGGAGTGCGTGGGTGGCGGGTGGAACTATGGGAACCGGGTCGTCCTCGGGGTAGATCTGCCCCCGTATGCGCAGACGACGGCCGTGGCCCTCGTTGCCCTCCAACGGGCCGAGCCCGAGCTCTTCGCCCGGGGCCTGTCAGCCCTCGATCGGCTGTGGCGAGTCGAGCGGCATGGCGGACTGTCGCTGGCCATGGCCTTGGCGGCCTTCCGGTTGGCCGATGAGCCCATCGCCGGAGAGGTCGAACGTGAACTCGACGCCGAGCTCGACCGGACGGGGCTCCTCGACGACGTCGTGGCCCTGGCGTGGACGGCCATCGCGGCGGGGCCGGGCCTGGATGCGATCAGGAGGCCGGCATGAGCCCTCCGATGGACCGTCGCACCTTCCTCAAGGGGGCTGCCCAGGTCGGCGTGGGCGCTCTCGTGGTCGGTACCGGCGCCGGGATCGCGGCCGAGGTCCTGGTAGACCGGGCCCGGAGACCCTGGGATACCTCGTTCTTCCCGGTACCGGGCCGCCCGAGGGTTGCGGTGGTCAAGGCGACCTCTTACGACGCGGCCCTGGAACGGATCGTTCTGGACGGGTTCCGGGCCGTGGGCGCCGACGTCGCAGGGAAGAAGGTCGTGCTCAAGCCGAACTTCGTCGAGTACGACCCGGGCGCGGCCATCAACACCGATCCCAGGGTGATCGCCGCGACCGTCCTCGCGATGAGGAGGCTGGGGGCGGCCGCGGTGACCGTGGCCGAGGGGCCCGGCCACCGACGCGACACGCAGTTCGCGGTCCAAAGCTCCGGTCTGCTCGAGTCCCTCCACGACGTGGACGCGCCGTTCGTCGACCTGAACACGGCGGCACTCGTGGCCCGCCGACTGCACAGCTCGTTCACAGACCTCGGCGAGCTGTGGCTCCCCCAGGCCATCGTCGAGGCCGACGTCGTGGTGTCCATGCCGAAGATGAAGACCCATCACTGGGCCGGGGTCACCCTGTCGCTGAAGAACTGTTTCGGGTGCGTGCCGGGACGTGTGTACGGCTGGCCGAAGAACGTGCTGCACTGGGCCGGACTGAACGAGGCCATCGTCGACGTCTCGGCCGCGGTTCACCCAGATCTGCAGATCGTCGACGGCATCGTGGGTATGCAGGGCAACGGCCCCATCCAGGGGACGCCGATGCCGGCCGGCCTGCTCGTGTTTGGCGCCGATCCGGTGGCAACCGACGTGACGGCCGCCCGGCTCATGGGGTTCGATCCCGCGCGCGTCCCCTCCATCGCCTGGGCGGGCCGATTCCTGGGCCAGGGCGACCCGGAGCGCATCGACCAGGTCGGTGAGGACGTCGAACGATCGGCCGTGGACTTCGCCACCCTCCCCCAGTTCGAGGGAATGAAGGTGGGAGCCGCAGGCGGTGGAGGCGTGGACGCCGGGCCGGCCTGACCGACCTCCTGCTGCCGGTCGAAAGCCCCGGCGGACGACGCGCCTGACGGAATCGGGCTCGCGGGGGATGATGGCCCTATGCGACGACATCGGTTGGGCCTCGCCGCGCTCGGGTCGGGGCTCGCGCTCTCGCTGCTCGCCGGCTGCTCGTCCTCGAACGCCGGCGACGGATCCCCGAGCCGCCCCACCCGCATGCAGGCCGAGGTGGCCACCACGGACATCTACGTGAACGCGCCGCAACGGGTGGCGGTGGGGCTCATCTTCGCCAACGGAGAGCTGGTCACCTTCGGCTCGGTCGGCTTCTCCTTCTCCTACCTGGGCACCACGCAGCAGCCGATCGCACCCCAGGCCGGTCCGGAGGCCACGGCGGCCTACATCCCCACGCCGGGCACGCCCCAGGGGACGGGCTCCGGGCCCGCGATCACCGACCCGTCCACGGCCCGTGGCGTGTACGAGGCTGAGAACGTCACCTTCGACGCGCCCGGCGTGTGGTCGGTCCTGGTCACCGCGGACATCGCCGGGGCCGGGACCCAGATGGCCCGCAAGGCGTTCCTCGTGGAGGAGGCGCCGGCGCTCCCCGCCCCCGGCCAGCCGGCCCTGCGAACCGAGAACCTGACGATCCACTCCAAGGGCGTGCCGCTCGCAGCCATCGACTCCAGCGCCTCCGTCGACGGAACGATCCCCGATCCGCGCCTCCACGAATGGACGATCGCGGACGCCATCGCGCAGCACCGGCCCGTGCTTGTCGTGTTCGCCACTCCCGTCTACTGCATCAGCCGGTTCTGCGGTCCCGTGACGGACGCGGTCGAAGAGCTTTCGAAGCGGTACGCGGACCGAGCCGTGTTCATCCACGTCGAGATCTGGCGGAACCACAACAAAGGGGTGATCAACAAGGCCGCCGCGGACTGGCTCTATCGAAATCGCGATCTCACCGAGCCCTGGCTGTACCTGATCGGGGCGAACGGCACGATCCTGGACCGGTGGTCGAGCCTGTTCGACGTCGAGGAGGTGGCCAGGGAGCTCCAGCAGCTCCCGCCGATGAAGGGCTAGGCGGGACCGCCGCGCTACAGTGCGGCGGTGGACGGCCACCGTCATCGCGTCCCCTCCCCTACGGACCGGGGGATCCGAGCCATCAAGTGGTCGCTGGCCGGTCTGGCCCTCACCGCGCTCCTGCAGCTTCTGATCGTCGTGGTTAGCGGCTCGGTGGCGCTCCTGGCCGACACGATCCACAACTTCTCCGATTGCCTGACGGCGATCCCGCTGTGGGTGGCCTTCGTCATCGGGCGGCGGCCGGCCACAAAACGGTACTCGTACGGCTACGACCGGGCCGAGGACCTGGCGGGCTTGTTCATCGTCCTGGTGATCGCCGCATCCGCGGTCTTCGTGGCATGGGAGGCCGTCGTGCGGCTCATGCATCCCCGGGCCATCGACAACCTCCCCTGGGTGATCGCCGCGGGGCTCACGGGGTTCGCCGGGAACGAACTCGTGGCCTGGTACCGGATCCGGGAGGGCCGTCGGATCGGCTCGACGGCGCTCGTCGCCGACGGGCAACACGCTCGAACCGACGGGTTGACCTCGCTCGGCGTGGTGGCCGGCGGCATCGGCGTGGCCCTGGGGTTCGACCGGGCGGACCCACTCGCGGGCCTGGCCATCGCCGTGGTCATCGTGTTCGTCCTGTGGCAAGCCGGCCGGAGCGTGTTGCGTCGCATCCTGGACGGCACCGACGAGTCGACAGTGGTGATGCTCGAGTCGGTCGCTGCCTCGGTTGCCGGAGTCGAGCACGTGACGTCGACCCGGGCCAGGTGGACCGGCCACGGGCTGAACGCCGACTTGGAGATCCAGGTCGACCCGGCCCTCACGGTGGGCCAGGGCCACGCGATAGCCGAGGAGGTCGAGCACGAGCTCCTCCACGCCTTGCCTGGGCTGAAGGGAGCCAACGTCCACGTTGACCCGCACGACCACGGCCCGCCCCAGGGGCCGGTGGCCCATCACCGGGAAGCCTGAGGTGGACGAGGCCGAGGCTCGTTCCCGGTTCGCCGCGAGCCGGGTGGCCCGTCTGGCCACCGTTCGGCCCGACGGCTCCCCGCATCTCGTTCCGGTCGTCTTCGCGCTCGATGGCGCGACCATCGCCTTCGCCGTCGACGACAAGCCCAAGAGCACCAGAGAGCTCCAACGGCTGGCCAACATCCGGGCGGACCCCCGCGTGAGCGTCCTGGTCGACCACTACGACGAGGACTGGGCCGCCGTGTGGTGGGTCCGGGTCGACGGCCGGGCCCGGGTCGTCGACGCGGGTCCGGCC
>JBIOXZ010000093.1:0-3080 GCA_044869895.1 Actinomycetota bacterium
ACGGCGGCGGAGGTGAAGGCCATGGCCGATGCCCTCCAGGCCACGCCACTCACCAACCGGGAGCAGGCGGAGAGCCGGGATGGCGTGCCGCTCGGCGTGCACGTCGTGAACCCGGTGAACGAGGAGAAGGTGCCGTGCTTCGTGGCGCCATACGTCCTGATGGAGTACGGCACCGGGGCGGTGATGGGTGTCCCCGCTCATGACCAGCGCGACTTCGAGTTCGCCCGAACCCACGGCCTGCCCATCCGCGTGGTGGTGCAGCCGGAGGGGGAGCCTCGTGACGCCGAGACCATGACCGAGGCCTTCGACCACGAGGGCGTGATGGTGAACTCTGGACCCTTCGACGGTGTCCGATCGCCGGAAAGTATCGCGGCGGTGACGAGGTGGCTCGAGGAGCAGGGCAAGGGACGGCCGGCCATCACGTATCGGCTCCGGGACTGGCTGATCTCGCGTCAGCGGTACTGGGGCGCGCCGATCCCCATCATCCACTGCGCGGACCACGGCGAGGTCGCCGTACCGGAAGCCGATCTGCCGGTCCTGCTCCCCGATGACGTGGACTTCCGGCTCGGCGGAGAGTCCCCGCTCGCCCGCCATGGGGGCTTCGTGAACGTCACGTGCCCGACGTGCGGCAAACCGGCGCGGCGCGACACGGACACGATGGACACGTTCGTCGACTCCTCCTGGTACTACTTCCGGTACTGCTCGCCGAACGACACCGCCGGGCCGTTCGACCCAAACCTGGTGGCCAGGTGGATGCCGGTCGATCAGTACACCGGTGGCGTGGAGCACGCCATCCTCCACCTGCTCTACTCCCGGTTCATCACCAAGGTCCTGCACGACATGGGAATGGTCGAGTTCACGGAGCCATTCCCCCGCCTGATGAACCAGGGGCAGGTGATCTTCGGCGGAGCGTCGATGAGCAAGTCGAAGGGGAACCTGGTCGAGGCCATGCCGTTCGTCGAGCGGTGGGGCTCGGACGCGCTGCGCCTGACCATCCTGTTCGCCGGGCCGTTCGGCGACGATATCGATTGGAAGCTGATCGCCCCAGACCTTCAGCGACGTCCGGCGATGAACGCGTGGCTTGGACGTGTGAACACCGCGGTCTCCGAGGCCGCGGAACGGGACGCTTCCCAGCCACCGGAGCTGACCCGGCTCACCCACCGAACCATCAAGGCCGTGACCGAGGACCTGGAACGGTTCCGGTTCAACGTGGCCATCTCCAAGCTGCAAGTACTGACGAATGCGATCCACTCGGCTCTGGATGGGGGCGGGGGCGCTCGCGACGCCGCCTCCGCCGTGGTGCAGATGCTGGGACCCTTCGCGCCGTTCATGGCCGAAGAGCTGTGGCGAGAGGCCTTGGGAAACAGGACGAGTGTCCATGTCTCCTCGTGGCCGTCGTTCGATCCCCAGCTCGCCCGCGAGGAGCGGGTGACCCTCGTGGTCCAGGTCGACGGGAAGGTCCGGGACCGTCTCGAAGTGGACGCCGGCGCCGACGAGTCCACCTGTCGCGAGCTCGCCCTGGCCTCGGAGAATGCGCGCCGGTTCCTCAACGGGCGACAGGTCCGCCAGGTGATCGTCCGCCCTCCTCGGCTGGTCAACATCGTCACCTCGGGCTGAGCTCGTGCCCGCCGGGAGCGGGCCCCGTCGGCTCAATCCACTCCTGCCCGTGCCCGATAACCCCTTGGGTACCCGGTTTCGGGTATCTAGCCTTTCTTTCCTGACGGGTGGGGGAATGAGCCGGTCCGGTACCTCCGGGGCCAGCGCTCCAGGGGGGTCGCTTTCCCCCGAGGAGCGCCGGACGGAGCGCTCCATCGCGCTCGTACGCATCGCGGTCGTGGCCGCGGTGGCATACGTGTACCTGATCTCGATCGGGATCCGTCCCGCCGTTCGTCCCCTTGCCCCATCGGTCCTGATCCTGGCGGCCGTGTATGCGATCTGGTCGCTCCTCGCCCGCCCGGACGTGACCATGTCGACGAACAGGTTCCAAGCGGCCACCCTACTTGTGGACGCGACATTGATCACCCTGTGGTTGGTGGCCACGGGCGGGACCAACAGCGAGTACTGGACGCTGTACCTGATCGCGCTCGTCGCCGTGGCCATGCGGTACAGCCTCGTGGAGACGTTCTTCTCCGCCCTGGGGCTGGCCGTGTTGTACGTGATCGTCCTCAGCATCAACGGCGGTGCGTCCCCGGCCGCCCTCCTGTCCCGGCTGCTGGTCCTTCTCATCGCCGGGGTCGCGCTCGGCGTGTTGGCCCAGCAGCGGAGGACCCACCAGGTGCAGCGGGAGCTCCTGGCCCAGATCGCCGAGGACCGCTCGCAAGCGCTCGCGGAGGAACAGGCGCTCGTAGCTCGGCTGAGGGAGGTTGACCTGGCCAAATCGGAGTTCGTGGCCGTCGCCGCGCACGAGTTCCGCACGCCGCTCGCGGCGATCCTCGGGGTCTTCAGCACGCTTCGGACCCACGGGGACGGCCTCGATCCCTCGCTCCGCGAGGAGTTGCTGGTGGGTGCGGAGACGCAGGCCCAGCGGCTGGGTCGGTTGGTCGACGACCTCCTCACCGTTGCTCGGATCGAGGACGGCGCGCTGCGGCTCGACGTGCAGCCGATCGAAGCCGAATGGCTCGTGTCCCACGCCATCCAGGTCTCGCGCACCGGCGACCGGGTCCGGGCCGACCTCGGCGGCGTTCAGACCATCTGGTGCGACGCCGATCACATGGTCCGGGTGCTGACGAACCTGATCGACAATGCACGGAAGTACTCGCCGCCGGAGGGTGCCATCTTCATCACGGTTGCCCAGGGCCCGTCTACCGTCTCCGTGAGCGTTCGTGACGAGGGTCCGGGCATCCCCAAGGAACGCCGGGCGGAGGTGTTCGACCGGTTCCGCCGCTTGGGGGAGAAGCCCAAGAAGCCGGGCGCCGGGCTCGGGTTGTACATCACCCGTAGCCTGGTCGAGGCGCACGGGGGGACCATCCGCGTGGACGAGGCGCCCGGTGGCGGGGCCGACTTCAACTTCACGATTCCCCAAGCGGAGCGCGATCAACCCGTCTCGACCGATCGCCCCACCGCCGCGACCGCGGTGTGAC
>JBIOXZ010000094.1:0-2882 GCA_044869895.1 Actinomycetota bacterium
GACGTGCATCTGGCAAAGGTGGCGACGTACGGACATCGCGTGGTCGACGTGTTCTACGTCAGGGACGACCTCGGCCGAAAGGTCGAGGACCCCGAGCGGATCGCCGAGTTGGAGCGGGCCGTGGCCGCCCGGGCGCGGGCCTGACGCCGCTTATGCGAGTGAGGGGACCAGGGCCTGAAGCCGCTCGGCCATCCGGGGGCTCATCCCCTCGCCCTCGTGCTTGAAATAACAGTACACGTCGCTCCCCGCCGCGAGCGCCGGCCCGATGCGGTCGGCCCACCCCTGCAGCTCCTCGTCCGAGTAGTCGGTCTTTCGAAGGCGGAGGTAGCCGTACGGGTCCCACGAGAGGTCGTCGGGGCCGGGGTCCTTCTCGTCCGTCTCAGCGACGCACCAGGCCACGCGCTGCTCGTGGAGGAACCGGCGGGCCTCGTTCCACGACGGATCGCGAAACTCCATCACGGCCCGCACGTCGGGCGGGAGCGATCCGACGAACTGCTCGATGAGTCGCCGGTCGTACTTCAGGGTCGGCGGGCATTGGAACAACACGGTGCCGAGGCGATCGCCGAGGAGCTTGGCCAGCCGCAGGAAGTCTCGAACGTCGTCGTCGGCATCGACCAGACGCTTGAAGTGTGTGATCCGCTGGTTCGCCTTGAGCGTGAACGCGAACCCCTCCGGCGTCCCCTCCCGCCAGCTGGCGAGGGTCTTCTCGGTGGGGAATCGTCGAAACGTGTAGTTGATCTCCACCGAGCGGAACCTGCTCGCGTAGTACGAGAGCATGTCGGCGTTCTTCAGCCCTTCGGGATAGAAGACGCCGTGCTTCCACTCGTCGTAGGCGAATCCGGAAGTCCCCGTGTAGAGCGCGCCCGCCATCGGGGACAATCATCCCAGACATGGTCACGCCGGAGGTTCGCAGCGAGATCGATACGGGGTCGGGCCCCGTCAGCGCGGCCTGGATCGGGCCGGGCGGCGCCGTGGCGACGCTGGTCGTGGCCCACGGCGCGGGCGCGGGCCTGGACCACCCGTTCATGGCCGGGTTCGCCATGGCCATCGCCGGGCACGGCGTCGCGACCCTTCGGTTCAACTTCCCCTACGTCGAGCGGGGCCGGCGGTCACCGGACGCCGAGGGCGTGCTCCGAGCGACGTGGCTCGCCGCTTTCGAGGATGCTCGGTCCCGCTCGGACGGCCGCCCGGTGCTAGCAGGCGGCAAGTCCCTCGGCGGACGCATCGCCTCGATGACCGTGGCCGACGGGATGCCGGCCGCCGGGCTGGTGTTCCTGGGCTACCCGTTCCACCCGCCGGGCAAGCCGGAACGGGTCCGCGACGAGCACCTGTACCGGATCACGGTCCCCATGTTGTTCATCCAGGGGACGGCCGATCCGTTCGCCAAGCCCGACATCGTCCGGAAGGTCCTTCGCAAGCTGGGGCGGGCGGCCGAGCACGTGCCGATCGAAGGCGGCGACCATTCGTTCAACGTGAGGGGCCAGAAGCGCGACGCGCGGGAGATCGGGGAGACCCTCGCCGGCCTGGCCGCGCCCTTCGTCCTGCGGGTGGCGGGTGCCGGCTGATGCCGAGGAAGAACCGCCGGGCGCCGGAGCCGGTCGAGGCAGCCCGGGTGCCGCAGTCGGCCGGTCCGACCTGGTCCCTGGCGCCGGGGTTCGACGTTCGCCGAGTGAGCAGCGACAAGCCCTACCGCTGCCCAGGCTGCGACCACGAGATCCGCGCGGGCGTCCGGCATCTGGTGGTGGTGCCCCAGGCCGTGCCGGACGAGCGCCGACACTGGCACACGGAGTGCTGGCGGCGCGAGCTCCGCAGAACCCGGGACCGCTGACCCGCCGTCGCTATCATCGGCGCGTGCCCACTCGGCAGGTCCGGGCGACCCTCATGCCCACGCGGGATGGCTGGATCGGCCGCATCCCCTCCACCGGCGTCGAGGTCACCGGGTCGTCGCGGGGACGCTGTCTGGCCAGCTTGCGCCGCGCCGCCGGAGACGGCGTGCCGGTCATCGTCGAGGTCACCCCGGAGCTGGCCGGCGTGGCCGAGGCCGCGGCGATCCTGGGATGGGACCGTCGGCGGGTGATCACGTACGTGGACCGGGGGTCGTTCCCCGAGCCGGTGGCGCGCCTGGCTTCGGGACGCGTGTGGCGGCGCGAGGACGTCGAGGCCTTCGCCCGGACGCGGAACCGCACGCGCGCCGAGCGCCGAGTCCAGTGAACGCCTCCCGGATCCTGTTCCTGATCCGCCACGGCCGGTCCGACCAATCCTCGAACGACCTCCTGGACACGACGAGGGGGCCACAGTGGGACCCGCCGCTCGACGACGTGGGTCGGGAGCAGGCCGAGCTTCTTGCCCGCCGGCTGGTGCTGATGGAGCGGCCGGCGGCCGTGTACTCATCCCCGCTTCGTCGAGCCAGGGAGACCATCGCGCCGTTCGCGGACGCCGCCGGGATCGAGGTGATTAACGAAGACGACCTGATGGAAGCCCACATCGGCCGGTGGGAGAACGTGAGCTTCGAGGACGTCCTGGCGTCTGATCCGGAACTCCTGGGGCTGGTCCGGAGCCAGCGGGCGATCTGGCACCGGGCGCCGGGTGGCGAGGCCGTGGAGGCGTTCCGGAAGCGGGTGCATGACGCGATCGAGTCGATCCTGGAGCGGCAGGCGGTGGGCGACGTCTTCGTCGTCGCCCACGGAGGCGTGATCAACGCCTACCTCGGGCCGCTGCTGCTGGTCGAGAACGAGATGTTCTTCCTGCCGGAGAACAGCTCGCTGAACTCGGTCGAGGTCGAGGGATCGGAGCGGCGGGTCCGGTTCCTGAACGACGTCCTTCATCTGACGGATCCTCAGCTGTTCGGGCCATGACATCGCGAGGAGGGCCGCCCCGCGATC
>JBIOXZ010000095.1:0-7876 GCA_044869895.1 Actinomycetota bacterium
AGCCCCGAGGAGCCATGACCCGAGCCTCCCAGCCGGTCGGCGATGGATCGAGCGCGAACGGGCCGGAGGCCACGAACCACGAGGCCTGGGAAGGGCCGAGCAAGGCGACGAGAGCGCCGAGGCCCGAGCGAGCCGAGACCAAGTCTTCCGACCTCGACCTCGGAGCCCGAGCCGCTCAGGGGCCGGACGAGCGGAGGAGGGCCGGACAGCCAGCCGGGACCGCGAGCGCTTTCGGGCCGGACCGCGCCCGCCCGCACCAGCCCGTCAAGCACCCCTTGGGAGAGCAGATAGCCGCCGGGAAACGCCGCAAGACCGGGCGCCCTCGGTTCTGCGCGCCACCCCCTAGGCCAGCCCCGGCCGGAATGGCTGGGAACCGCCGCAGGACTGAAGGCGGTCCCCGCGGCGGATCTCGGAAGCCTTGAGCCGCAGCTGGTCTGGTTGTCCGTCGATTTTCGGACTCTTCGTCAGGCCCGTCCGCACGCCGACGTCAATAACGCGGTCTGTTTGCAGCAAGAAACGCGATCGAGAGCCTTGGCGGGCAGGTTGGGCGGCGCGCCCATCAATTCGCAACCCGGACAGGGAGGCATTGAGTACATTTCCGTCCATGAGCGGTGTAGGACGGCTGAGCGGGATCGCCCTGGACTGCCGCGATCCAGCCAGGCTCGCGGACTTCTACAGTCGGCTGACCGGGTGGCCCGTCGTGTACTCCGATCCCGACTGGTACTCGGTGGGAGAGAGCGAACGAGCCGAGTTCCATCTGTCCTTCCAGCGATCGCCGGGGCACCGGCCGCCGACGTGGCCGGACCCCGCGTCATCCATGCAGCTTCACCTGCACTTCCAGGTGAACGACCTCGATGAGGCCGAAAGGACCGTGCTGGCTCTTGGCGGGGCGAAGTTCGATCACCAGCCTCAGCCCTAGCGATCGAGGGTGTTCGCGGATCCGGCGGGACATCCCTTCTGCCTCGTACCGAGGGGACAGCCGGCCGCCAGCTGATGCGCCGCTTTGGTCGTTGACGGGCGCCAGGACAACCGTTGTCCTTTCCGCCGAACGTTAAGGAATCTGGGCCTCCGAGTTAGCATCGCCGGGACTGGTCAGTGAACTTCCGGTACGAACCGCCACCGAACTCGGCGCCGGTACGCCGCGTACTCGGGAAACCGCACCACCAACACGGACTCCTCGTGCCGTGCCTTCAACTCGAAGAGAGCTGCCAGGAGGGCAGTGGCGAGAAGGGCGAGCGACGACGATATCAGGGACCATCCGATCGCGACGAGCATCGAGCCGCCGTAGATCGGATGATTTACGGTTCCGAACGTCCAGCCAGGTCGCTACCAGATCGTGCCTATCCAGCACGATCGCGGCAGTTCCGCTGCCTTCCGGTCGATCGAGTTCCGCGTAACCAGCTGAATTCGTTCCTGGACGCGTCGATGTGAAGCGATTCCTGACCTCTCTGGCGGTCGGTCGTGACGGAACCGACTGCCTAGACACGGTCGCCTGTCACAGCTCCTTCACGAGTTCCACGCCGACCTCCCGGTAGCCGATGGCTCCGTACAGCCCGCGAGCGGCGGCGTTCGTGAGATGTGTGTCTAGCCAAATCATCCGAGCCTCGGCGTCGCGGCCCCAGGCCTCGATCGCCTGCATAAGGGCCGTAGCCACGCCACGGTGACGCTGCGATGCCGTCACGATCAACTCTTCCACGTAGACGTCGATTCCGGTTCGGTGGTACGTGCCGCCGCCTTCGTGGCGCTGAAGCGACGCGTCCACGAAGCCGACCACGGCGTTACCGCTCACCGCCACGAGGATCGCCCGGTCTGCCTCCGCGATCCGCGACTGGTACCGGCGCTCGACTTCACCCACGTTCGGGACGTGGCGGAAGGAGGGCTCGCGGGCCACAACTTCGGCAGCGACCTCCAGGTAAAACCCGGCGATCGTCCCGACGTCATCGGCCTCAGCGCCCCGGACGGTCAGCCCGCTCTGTTCCACGAGCGGGATGCTACGCGCGACGCCGAGGACGTGAAACGGGCTTGGCCGCCCCGCACGCATCCGAGACAGTCGTTTCTCGCCGGAAGCGACATCCAACCGCCTGTTCTCGCTGAGCACGGATGTCGCGTATAGCCCAGGTGCAGTGCCCTTCCCCGATGAAGGGACGCCCTCGCACTCCTCCCCTCCGCCGCCCCAAGGGGGGCGCCGTGACGGATGTCCCGGTTTCGCGCTCGTTTCGGCCCCCTCCCTCGTGGTGATCGCGGACTTGTTCCGGGCTGTCCGGCTCCAGATCATCCAAAGTCGAGATCGCGTCTCGGTCCTCGGAACCCGGGGCGCGCTGCGGGTGTAGAAGAGGCGATGTGGATGACCAGACGCTGGGTCCTGCTCGTTACCGTCGTGCTGCTTATGGCGTGCGCGTCGCCCGGCGACCGGCCGACCTCCACCGACACGCTTCGGTCGCCAGCCGTGTCACCATCGCCCAACGCGCCCGGCCTGTTCGTCCGGGCCTGTGACGACAGCGTGTTCGGCGAACTGGGCCAGGGTTGGAAGAAGGCATCGGTGATCATGGGCCCGATCGCCTTCGTGGGGCTTCCCGGGTACCGTGATGGGCCTGATCGCTACTTCCGGTCGAGGCATGGGCGATACCCGGCCCTCAAAGTCTTGGCCGTCGTAACCGGTAACGGCGTGATCTCGGTCTCGATCGCCCATCGGGACACCGACCGAGTCCGCATGATGTACGACCCCTCCGCTTGGGGCGACCGCAACCTGTACCCGCTCGAGGCAGGCGACACGACCACCGTGTTTGGGCCGTGTCTGCCCCATCGGTCGACCCAGTTCAATGGAGGGTTCCTGGTCACGGGCCGGACCTGCGCCACTCTGGAGGTATCGATTGGAAGGCAAGAACCCTTGCGCAGGTTGGTGTCGTTCGGCGGGCTGCACTGTCGCGACTAGCCTTCGTCACATCAGCGACCGATGGCTGCCTATCCCCAGCCCTTCGGGTTCCAGCCCTCGATTCTGACGCTTCCCCTCCGGCCGGCACCGTGCGCCTCGCCGCGCCCGAGTCCCTTCCACGAGCCGTCTCCCGGGACGAAGCCGGTCACCACCATTGGTCCATGACCGCTCAGGCTGAACGTAGCTACGAACAGCCTCCTGGTTCTGTCATCCGTGATGACGGTTTCCTGGATGGTGACCCACCCGAGCTCCTCACCCGGCTGCCTGTCCCCGACAAGCTCCCAGACCTGCTCTTCGTAGACGGCCATGACGCCGGGTGGCGCTTCGTCCCGGTTGATCTCGCCCACTTGGCGGGGCACGTCGCTGAGGACGGGGAAATCGAAGATCGGTACGCCCACCATGTGCCTCCTCCCCCTAGGCCGAGGCCACCCTAGGACGGCCCGTCGCGCCGAGCAAGGCCCGGACCTTAGACTTGGCCGATGCCGGTTTGCGCGTCCTGCGGCCAGGGCAACCCCGCGCGGGCTCGCTTCTGCATGTCGTGCGCATCGCCGCTTGCTCTCGATCAGCCCGCGCCCCACGCAACCCGTAAGACGGTTACGGTGGTGTTCTGCGACCTGGTGGGCTCGACGCCGCTCGCCGATCGTCTAGATCCCGAATCGGTCCGGGCCATCATGACCCGTTTCTTCGGCCAGATGCGTGCTGCGCTCGAACGCCACGGCGGGACGGTGGAGAAGTACATCGGCGACGCGGTGATGGCGGTGTTTGGCGTGCCCCTCCTGCACGAGGACGACGCCTTCCGCGCAGTGCGCGCGGCCCAAGCGATGCGCGAGGAGCTGGATGCGTTGAACGTCGACCTGCAAGCGCGTTTCGGCGTTCAGGTACGGACGCGGATCGGCGTGAACACTGGCGAGGTCGTCGTGGGCGATGCCGCCGCCGGCCAGGCACTCGTGGTGGGCAACACCGTCAACGTCGCCGCTCGGCTCGAGCAGGCGGCCGCTACGGGAGAGATCCTCCTCGGGCCGGCGACGTATGCCCTGGTCCGCGACCGCGTGATCGCCGAGCCGACTGCGCCGCTCGAGTTGAAGGGTAAGGCTGGGTCGGTCGTGGCCTACCGGCTCTACTCCGTCGGACCGGGGCCGGATGAGCTCGGGAGCCGACCCGACCCTCTGCTGGTTGGTCGTGACGGCGAGCTCGAGGTGCTGGGTTCCATGTTCGATCTCGCGGTCGCCGAGCGTTCATGCGTCTTGGTCACGATCCTTGGTCCAGCCGGCATCGGAAAGTCTCGATTGGCACGGGAGTTCGTCTCGACGATGAAACCCGATGCGCTCGTGCTTCGGGCACGTTGCCTCCCGTACGGTGATGGCATCACCTTCGGGCCGGTGGCCGATCTGGTCAAGCAGGTCAGCGGCGTCGTGGACGACGACGGGCGTAGCGATGCCCGCTCGAAGATCGACGCAGCGATGGCTGGCTGCTCGGACGCCACCCTCGTCGCCGAGCGGGTTTCCGACGTGACCGGGGTCGCAGACGCCACCGGCGGGCTGCAGGAGACCTTTTGGGCGATCCGACGGTTCCTCGAGTGGGTGGGCCGCGATCGGCCGCTCGTCGTGATCCTCGACGACTTGCAGTGGGCCGAACCCACGTTCCTGGACCTCGTCGAGTATTTGGCGGGGTGGAGCCGTGACGTCGCGATGCTGCTCCTGTGCCTGGCGCGCTCTGATCTCCTGGACAACCGTCCCACCTGGGGCGGCGGTGTCGCGAACGCCTCCGTCCTGCCGCTCGGCCCTCTCGACGATCGCGACAGCGAACGCCTTGTGTCCGAACTGCTCGGTGGCCCGCATCTGGACGAGCGGGCGTTCGACCGCATCGCGGAGTCGGCAGGCGGCAACCCCCTCTTCCTGGAGGAGATGCTGCGGATGCTCGACGACGATGGCCTCCTCCGGCGAGAGGAGGGCCGTTGGGTCGCGACCACGGATCTCGGCGACGTTCGCATCCCCGAGTCGATCCACGCGCTGCTCGGTGCGCGCCTGGACCGGCTCTCCGAGGACGAGCGCCTGGTGATCCGGTCGGCCGCAGTGGCCGGAAGGGTGTTCTGGTGGGGCGCGGTCGAGGAGCTCGTGGCCGAGCCGGTCCGCGCGCACGTGGGAAGCGCGCTCCAGACACTGGTGCGCAAGGACTTGATCCGTCCAGAGCCCTCGACCCTTGCCGGTGAGGACGCCTTCCGCTTCCATCACATCCTGATCCAGGACGCCGCCTACCGTGGCACGCCGAAGGAAGTTCGAGCCGAGATGCACGAGGCGTTCGCGATCTGGCTCGAGGGGTTCGCGGGCGATCGCTTCGTGGAACTCGAGGAGGTCATCGGCCACCACTACGAGCAGGCTTTCCGCTACCGGTCCGAGCTCGCTCCGGTCGCTGAGCGTGAACGTGCCCTGGCGACCCGCGCAGGACTCCGACTTGCGCCCCCCGGCATCCGAGCCTTCGAGCGCCGCGACATCCCGGCGGCGGCCGACCTGTTGGGAAGGGCCACCGAGTTGCTTCCGTCCGAGCATCCCGAGCGCCGGCCGGCGCTCCTCGCCCTCGGCGAGGTGCTTGCGGAAACCGGGGACCTGGGTGCCGCCCAGGCCGCATTGCAGGAGGCCGACGCGGTCGCGACCGAGGCCGACGACGCGGTCACGGCGGCGAACGCCGCGATCCTGCGGCTGTTCCTTCTCGAGATGACCGATCCCAAGCGGCAGACCGTCGATGTGGTCGCCGAGGCGGAGCGGCTGATCGCCACGCTCGACGCCCTTGGGAACGACCTGGGGCTGGCTCGGGCATGGCGTCTGATGGGCAACCTGCACTGGAACCGCGCGCGCTACGCCGCCGCCGATGAGGCGCTCGCTCACGCGATCGAGCACGCGCGGCGCGCCGGCGCGAAGCGCGAGGAGGCCGATGCCCTCGGTAAGTACATGGGCTCGGGGGTCTACGGGCCGGCCCCCGTCGAGGAGATCGAACGTCGATGCGACGAGCTTCTCAAGATGAGCGTTGGGTCCGGATACGAGGCACCGGCCCTCACGGCGCTTGCGTGGGTCCGAGCGATGCAAGACCGGTTCGGCGAGGCGCGTGACCTCGTCCGGCGGTCGCGCGCCATCTACGAGGACCTGGGGCTACGGCTTCGGTCGACGTACGTCGCGGAGAGCGCCGGTGGGATCGAGATGCTCGCGGGCGACGCGGTCGCTGCGGAGCAGGAGCTCCGGGCCAGCCTCGTCGCGCTCGCCGAGATGGGGGAACAGGGCGGCGAGTCCACGGTCGCGGCGGCGCTCGCCCACGCGCTCATCGAACAGGGACGCTTCGACGAAGCGGAGGCGATGGTGTCCGCGAGCGAGCTCGCTGGGGCCGAGGACGACGTGAGCACATACGTGCTGGGGCAGAGCGCCCGGGCACGGATCCTCGCCGCGCAGGGCCGGCACGAGGAGGCGGAACGCGTCGCGCGCGACGCCGTCGGGCGCGCTGAGGAAACCGACGACCTGAACATGCGGGGCGACACACTTCTCGACCTCGGCCGGGTCCTGTCCGAGGCGGGAGAAGATGACGGTGCTGTATTCGCGGTCGAGCAGGCGCTCAGCCTTTATGAGGCGAAGGGGAATTCCGCTGCCGTGGCGGCGGCCCGTCGCCGGCTCGGGGAGCTCGGGGCCTGAGGTCGGTCAAGGAGACTCATAGGAGACCGTGGCGACGATCGCTCGCTCAGCAGGGAGCGGGCTCGGTATCCCCGGTCCGGGCGCCGATCACGAAGGCGATCTCCCCCGGCTTGACCATCCCCAAACACTCGCGGGCCAGGCGCTCCTTCTCCGCTGGTTCGTGGAGCCGGACGATTTCCGCCTCGAGGATTGCGTTCGCCCGTTCCAGTCCCTTGGCCTTACGCTGAAGCTCGGCGATGTGCCCGCGTTCGGAGAGGTACGCCCGCGACGGGGCTATGGCGATCAGCGCCAAGAGGGTCAGCGCGATGAGAAGGAACCCGGCCCGGCTGGTGAGGCGCGGCCGGGAGCGCTCCGGAGCCACGGCCCGAACCGTCATGCCGGTCCTCGCCTCATGGCGGTGCCACCCGCGTACCGTGCCGCGTCTCCCAGCAAGCCCTCGATGCGAAGGAGTCGGTTGTACTTGGCCGTTCGTTCCGCGCGCGCCGTTGCCCCGGTCTTGATCTGCCCGGCGTCGAGGGCCACCGCGAGGTCGGCGATCGTGGTGTCCTCCGTCTCGCCGGAGCGGTGGGACACGACCACCCCGTACCGGTTCCGCGCGGCGAGCTGCATCACGTCCATGGTCTCGGTGAGCGTCCCGACCTGATTCACCTTGATCAGGATGGCCGTGGCCACGTTCTCTCGAAGGCCGCGTTCCAGCCGCTCCGGATCGGTGACGAACAGGTCGTCCCCCACGAGCTGGCACCTCGGCCCGAGCTCCGCGGTCAGTGTGGCCCAGCCCTCCCAATCGTCCTCGGCCAGGCCGTCCTCGATTGAGACGACGGGGAACGACTCCATCAGCCCGCGGTAGAACGCGACCATGTCGCCGCTCGTCCGGTCGGCCCCCTCCAGCCGGTACATGCCGTCCCGATACAGCTCGGAGGAGGCTGGATCCATGGCCAGCGCAACCTCGTCCCCCGGTTCCAGCCCGACCTTCTCGATGGCCCGGACCATGAACTCCAGTGCCTCGGACGCGGTCGCGATCTGGGGAGCGAAGCCTCCTTCGTCTCCTACCCCGGTCGCCAGGCCCTTGTCCTTCAACAGGCCCTTCAGCGCGTGGTAGATCTCCGAGCCCCACCGAAGAGCTTCGGAGAACGAGGCCGCGCCCACCGGCGCGAGCATGAACTCCTGGAGCTCCAGCTCGTTGTCGGCGTGGACGCCGCCGTTGATGACGTTCAACAGCGGCACCGGCAGCACGTGCGCCCCCGGACCGCCCAGGGATCGGTAGAGCGGC
>JBIOXZ010000096.1:0-4379 GCA_044869895.1 Actinomycetota bacterium
ACACGGTGGAGTTCTCAGAAGACTAGCCGGGCCCGTCTTCCAGTTCGGACAGGCGGTCATCGTCGAGCCCGAAGTAGTGCCCGACCTCGTGGACGACCGTGTCCCGGACCAGCTCCTCCATCTCCTCGGCCGTCTCGCAATCCTCCTCGATCGGTCCCTGGTAGATCGTGATCACGTCCGGCAGGACGTTGCCGTAGTTCGTGTCCCGGCGGGTGAGATCGGTCCCGCGATAGAGGCCGTAGAGGGTGTCCGGCGGCTCGATGCCCATCTCGTCCAGGGTGTTGTCGTCGGCCCAGTCTTCGACGACGACCGCGATGTTCTCGAGGCGGTCGCGGAAGCGCCGGGGGAGTCGCCGGAGCGCTCGCGTCACGAGCTGCTCGAACTCGCTCCGGCTGATCTCGACCACGGTACCGACGGCCAGGCGGCCGGCCCGCCCTAGAGCCCGCGGACGCGCTCGACGCCGATGACGTCCTTGACGGCTGAGATCGCCGCCATGACACCCTGGAGCTGGTCGAGGTCCTTGACCTCGACGGTGAAGTGGTTCAGCCCCTTGCGGTCCTCGGTGACCGTCACCTCCGCCTTTACGATGTTGGCCTGGCGCGAGGAGATGGCCGTCGAGATGTCGGCGAGCAGGCCGGGCCGGTCTCGCCCGATGTGCACGGCGATCTTCACCGGCAGCGCCTGCTGGTCGGCGACCGCCCACTCCACGGTCACCGTCCGTTCGGTGTCGACCGCGCCCCCGGCGAGGTTCGGACAGTCAAGGGCGTGCACGGTGATCCCGCGCCCCCGGGTGATGAAGCCCACGATGGCATCGCCCGGCACCGGGCCGCAGCACTTTGCGAACCGCACGAGCACGTCGTCCACGCCCTTGACCGTGACACCGCCAGCTTCCGTTCGGGGGCGAGCGGTCTTCGCGGGCTTCGCCTCCGTCCGGGGTTCGGCCGTCGCGTCCGACGGGACGAATCGCGTGACCACGGTCGACGCGGCGAGCTTCCCGTACCCGAGGCCGGCGAGCAGGTCGTCCACCGTGGTGTACCCGTGCTCCACGGCGAGCTTCCGGAGCTCCTCCGCCTCGAGGATCGTCGCCAGCGACAGGCGGTACTTCCGCGCCTCGCGGTCGAGGAGCTCGCGGCCGAGCCCGATCGAGCGGGCCCGCTCCTCGGTCCGGAGCCACTGCTTGACCTTCGACCGTGCCCGCGTCGACTTGATGGTCTTGAGCCAGTCACGCGACGGCTTCTGGGTGGGCGACGTGACGACCTCCACGATGTCGCCCTGCCGGAGCACGTGACGGAGGGGAACGAGCTTCCCGTTCACCCGCGCGCCGGCACAGTGGTTACCGACCTCGGTGTGGACCGCGTATGCGAAGTCAATCGGCGTCGAGCCCTCGGGAAGCGCCTTGACGTCACCCTTCGGCGTGAACACGTAGACCTCGTCCGGGAACAGGTCGACCTTGACGGTCTCCATGAACTCCCGCGGGTCTTTCATCTCCTTCTGCCACTCGAGCAGCTGCCGCAGCCAGACGAAAGCCTGGTCGAGTCCGGAACGGTCCTTCTTCTCCTTGTAGAGCCAGTGGGCGGCGATCCCCTCCTCGGCGATCCGGTGCATGTCCGGCGTCCGGATCTGGATCTCCACGGGGTCGCCCTTCGGTCCGATGACGGTCGTGTGAAGCGACTGGTACATGTTCGACTTCGGGATCGCGATGAAGTCCTTGAAGCGTCCGGGCACGGGCTTCCACAGCGAGTGGACCAGGCCCAGGATGCCGTAGCACTCGCGCACGGTCGGGGTGAGTATGCGGACGGCGGTGAGGTCGTAGATCTCGTCGAACTCCCGGCCCGCCTGCATCTTCTTGTAGATCGAGTAGAAGTGCTTCGGCCGACCCGTGATCTGCGCCGAGATGCCGACCTCGGACAGCTTCGTCGAGAGGATCGTGATGACCTGGTTGATCTCCGCCTCGCGCTCGAGGCGTCGCTTGGCCACCCGCCGCTGGAGGTCGTCGTACACCTCGTGATGGAGGGCCTTGAGGGCCAGATCCTCCAGCTCACCCTTGACCTTCGCCATCCCCAGCCGGTGAGCCAGCGGCGCGTAGATGTCCAGGGTTTCCCGCCCGATGGCGCGCTGCTTCTCCGGCGGCAGGTAGTGCAGGGTACGCATGTTGTGGAGCCGGTCGGCCAGCTTGATCATCAGGACCCGGATGTCTCGGGCCATGGCGACCAGCATCTTGCGGAAGTTCTCCGCCTGCCGCTCCTCGCGGCTCGCGAAGGCGAGCTTCCCGATCTTGGTGACCCCGTCGACCAGCTCGGCGATGTCGCCGCCGAACCGCTCCACGAGGACGGCCTTGCTGGTCGCGGTGTCCTCGAGAACGTCGTGGAGGAGCCCGGCCGCCACGGTTGTGGCGTCCATCTTGAACTCGACGAGGAGGCCGGCCACGGCCAGGGGGTGGATGTCATAGGGCTCACCGGAGACCCGGCGCTGCCCTCGGTGGACCTCCTGCGTGAACTCGTAGGCGCGACGCACGAGATCGACGTCCCCACCGGCCTGGTAGCGGGGGATCTCGGTCAGGAGGTCGCTCAGCGTCCGCATGTGCGCGCGTCCCGGCTCGTCCACGGGCCCCGCCCGGGAAGCGGCCCCACAGCCGCCGGGTAGCCTAGTAGTCTACCGTCCGGCACCCGCTTTCACCACGGTCTTTTTGGTGCCCCGCTGACGCGCCTGGCTCCAGTTCTCCCAGTCCACGATGATGGGCGCGGCGACGAAGACGGAGGAGTAGGTCCCGGTCACGACCCCCACGAGGAGCGCGAACGCGAAGTCCCGCAGCACCTCGCCTCCCGCGACGTACAGGATGGCCACGACCAGGAAAACCGTGAGCGAGGTGAGGACCGTCCGGGACAGCGTCTGGTTGATGGCGGTGTTGATGACGTCCGCCAGGGTCTCGCCCTTCCGCAGCCCCCGGCCCCGGGTCTCTCGGATGCGATCGAAGACGACGATCGTGTCGTTGATGGAGAACCCGACGATCGTGAGGAGCGCCGCCAGCACCGGGAGCGACATCTCGCGGTTGGCGAGTGACAGGGCAGAAAGGGCGACGAGCACGTCGTGGAGAAGCGCCAGGATCGCCGCGACCCCACCCCGGAAGTCGAAGCGAAGCGCCGTGTAGATGAGGATCCCCGCCATGCCCGCCAGCACCGCATAGACCGCCTGCAGCTGCAGGTCGCGGCCAACCTGGGGCCCGACGAACTCGAGCCGGCGCACCTCGAAGCCGGGCAGCCCGGTTTCGCGGATCCCCTGCTCGACCTTCTTCGAGGTCTCCTCGAGCGCCCCGCTCGACGCGGGGATCCGGATCAGGTACTCTTGGGCGTCGCCGAACTCCTGGATGACGCTTTCCCCGAGACGGACCCGATCCAGCGCACTTCGCACGGCGTCGACCGTCGTGGCCTGCTGGAAGCGCACCTGCACCAGCGTGCCGCCGGAGAAGTCGATGCCGTATCGGAGCCCACCCTGCCAGGCGATGTGACCGAGCCCGGCCAGGGTTACGATCAGGGAGATGGCATAGGCCCAGCGCCGCTTGCTGATGAAGTCGTACTTCGGGTTGACGAAGATATGGAGCATCGCGTGCCGCCCTCTTTGTCCCCGCCGCCTCAGATGGACAGCGTCTGCAGACGCCGGCGGCCCATGTAGATCAGGTCGAAGACCAAGCGCGTGAAGAAGACCGCCGTGAACAGGCTCGCCACGATGCCGATCATGAGCGTGACCGCGAAGCCCTTAACCGGTCCCGTCCCGAACTGGTAGAGGATGATGCCGGACACGACCACCGTCACGTGGGTGTCGATGACCGTCGTGAACGCCCGCCGGAAGCCAGCGTCGATCGCCGCCCGGACGGTCTTCCCGAGCCGGAACTCCTCCCGGATGCGCTCGAAGATGAGGATGTTGGTGTCGACCGCCATGCCGATCGTCAGCACGATGCCGGCGATGCCGGGCAACGTCAGCGTCGCCTGGAACCAGGCCATCGCCCCGAGGAGGATGGCGAGGTTGAGCAGAAGCGCCAGGTCGGCGATCGCGCCCGACAGCCGGTAGTAGATCAGCATGAACAGGAACACGGCCAGGACCCCGGCGGCCGTCGAGATGACGCCCTTACGGATCGAATCCGCACCGAGCGAGGGGCCGACCGTGCGCTCCTCGAGGACCTGGACCGGTGCCTGCAGCGCCCCCGTCCGCAGCACGATCGCGAGGTCGCTGGCCTCCTCGAAGGTGAAGCCCCCGGAAATCTGGGCCTGCCCGGAGGGAATGCGCTCGCGGATCACGGGTGCGGAGTGGACATTGCCGTCGAGGACGATCGCGAGAGCCTTGCCCACGTTCTTCTCGGTCGCCTCGCCAAAGAGTCGCGCGCC
>JBIOXZ010000097.1:0-40884 GCA_044869895.1 Actinomycetota bacterium
GCGTCTGGTATGCGTCGTTCAACGTCGGCATCATCGCCGGTGAGCCGTTCGGCGGCGTCCTCGCCGACTGGCTGGGCCCCGCCAGCACGCTGTGGGTCTACGCGGGGGCGTGCTTGGTGGCGGGGGCCGTGTTCTCGTGGACCATCCCCGCCGTTCGCCGCAGCGAGCGGCCGAGCGCTCGCGCAGGGGGCCTGCGGCACCTGCCGTTGCATCGCCCGTTCGTCGCCGTCCTGCTGGCGAACGGGGCGTACGCGTGGATGATCGCCGGGGTGTACAGCACGCTCATCCCGCTGTTCGGCCACGAGATCGTCGGTCTCTCGCCGGTGGGGATCGGCATCGGCCTGGCCATCGCGTCGGTCACGGAATTCGCCGTGCTGTTCCCGGCGGGTGCGGCGACCGATCGGATCGGCCGCAAGGCGGTCATCGTACCGTCCTACGCGCTCCTCGCCGCCTCCCTGGTCCTGTGGCCGCTCGCGTCCACGCCGGCCAGGTACATGGTGGGCCTTGGCATCTTCGGCCTCATCACGGGCTACTCTGGCGTGCCCCAGGCGGCGATGCTCTCCGACCTCACCACCGAGGACACGCAGCGGAGCGCGGTGGCCGCGTTCCGGTTCGTCGGGGACCTGGGGTTCGTCCTCGGTCCGCTGGTCGCCGGCTTCTCGGCCGACCAGTTGGGATACGGGCCGGCTTTCGCCATCGCCGCGATCCCCGTGGTGGCCGCGCTGGCGCTGCTGCTGTCGATCCCCGAGACGCTCCGCGCCCTTCCGAAGACCGGGGAGGCCCCCGGGCTGTGACCCGGTCGAGGATATCGTCGCTCCCGTGAAGGTCTCCGCTCGGACCGATCTGCCTCGTCCTCCCGAAGAGGCTTGGCCCCGCGTCATGGCATGGGAGGAGCAGGTCGCGTGGATAGAGGACGCCGACTCGGTCCGGGTGCTGACATCGCATCGCCAGGGCGTCGGCGTGATCGTCGCCGTGCGCACCCGGGTGCTGGGGGTGCCCCTGTTCACCGACCATCTGGAGGTCACGATGTGGGACCCACCTCGCCGGTTGGTGATGGCGCATCGGGGGCTGGTCCGAGGCGTGGGGGACTGGCGACTCGAGCCGGCAGGCCGCGGGGCCAGGTTCTCCTGGACGGAGCACCTCCATCTTCCGGTACCGGCGCTCGGTGAGCTCGCCCTGCTCCTCTACCGGCCGTTCATCCACCGGCTGATGCGCCGGTCGCTGTCGAACCTGGCGCGGCTGCTTCGCGAAGAGGTGGAGGCATAGCCCGCGCGTAGACTCCCAACCGAACATGTCGAGCCTCAGCGATCGCCTCGAGCGTGTCTTGGAGCGCGAGGCGCCGTCCTGGGGCATCCGTCCCGTCCCGTCCGATCGCCGTCGCCTGTCCGGCGTCGACCTCGCGGTCCTGTGGGGAGACCTCTCGGTCGGCTTGCTGGTGATGGTCACCGGCGCGCTGCTCGTTCCTGCGCTCGGCCTCCCGAGGGCGCTCCTGGCCATCGTCGTGGGATCCGCCATCGGGTGCCTGCCCCTCGCACTGGTCGGCCTGGCCGGCGAGCGGGAGGGCGTGCCGTCCATGGTCCTGTTCCGTCCGGTCCTCGGGCTGCGCGGCTCGTTCCTGCCCTCGGCCCTCAACCTGCTCCAGCTGGTTGGGTGGACGGCCGTCGAGTTCTGGGCCATGGGGCAGGTGGCCAACGTGGCCTCCAAGCGCCTGTTCGGCTTTGACGCGTCCCACTTCTGGCTGGCGTCGGTCGCGCTCGTCTGCACCCTCCTGGCCATCGGGGGACCCATCCTGGTCGTTCGGCGGTGGCTGGAGCGCTTCGGCATCTACCTGCTGATCGGCTCGGCCCTGTGGATCACCGCCAGGGTGCTGGGATCGGCGGACCTCGGCGCGATCTGGCGGACCCCCGGGCGAGGAGGCCTGCCGTTCTGGTTGGCGGTCGACTTGGTCGTGGTGATGCCGATCTCCTGGCTCCCGCTCGTCGCCGATTTCAACCGATTCGCCCGGCTCGGTGGGGGCGGGTTCGCCGGCACGTACTGGGGCTACCTGGCCGGGAACGTGTGGTTCTATGCCCTCGGTGCACTCCTGGTGCTCGTGGCAGGGGCGGGTGCCGACGTGTTCGGGATCGGGACGGCCATCGCCGTCAGCGCCGGCGGCGGAGTCGTCCTCATCGCGCTCCTCGTCGGGGAGAGCGACAACGCGTTCGCGGATATCTACTCCGCGGCGGTCTCGACGCAGAACGTGCTGCCGAACCTTCCGCAGCGCGCGTTGATCGCCGCGGTGGGGGCAACGGGGTTCTTTCTCGCCCTGGCGTTCTCGATGGACCGCTACGAGCTGTTCCTGTTGCTGATCGGGTCGGTGTTCGTGCCGCTGGCCGCGGTGTTCATGGCGGACTACTTCGTGCATCACCGGGGGCAGTACGGGGAGGGCGCGCTGTTCTCACCGACCGGGGTGAACGTGCGGGCCCTCGCGCCGTGGGCCGTCGGGTTCCTCCTCTACCACTGGAGCGCGCCGACCGGGCCGGTGGGGTGGATCGCGGCCATGCGGACGCTCTTCCACGATTGGCTGCACCTGCCGTTCCCCCTGTTCGACTCGGCCCTAGGGGCGAGCATCCCCAGCTTCGCTGCGGCCTTCGCCCTCTCGCTCGTCGTCCTGCGGCGAACGAACCGCCGCGGCGGCCCTACTCGTACACTGCCCGAGGTGTCGGCGGCGGGGCCGCGATCAGCACGATGACGGCCGGTTCCTCCGAAGCGTTCCTGATCGTGAGCTCGGATCCCGCGGGTATCAGGACGGTGCCCCACTGGCCCAGGCGCTTTCGCCCCCTGTCGACCTGGATGGCCACCCGGCCGGCCACCACCGTGCAGATCGCGTCGGAGTCCGGGTCGGAGATGGGGCCGAGGCCCTGCGCCCCCTGGAGGCACACGACCTCCGACCACAGGTGATCGGCCTCGAAGAGTGGCTCGTGGCGGGGTCCTTCCTCGGAGAACCGGACGAGGTCGCGGAGGTCCTTCGCGTCCATCGGGTGCAAGCGTAGCCCGGGCGCCGTTGCTATCGCCGCCGGGTCCGGCTGGATAAACTGGCCCGCCGACCTGCACGAACGAAGGAGTCGCCATGCCCACGTTCGTCTACTCCACCGACCCCCCGGCCTCCGTCCGCACCGACATCCTGGTCCTGCCGGTCTATGAGGGCCCGGAGGCCGGCCCCGGCGTGAAGGACGTGAAGGGAACCGACCTGCTGGCCCTGTACGCCGAGGCCAAGCTCAAGGGAAAGCGAGGCGAGCCTCTCCTCATCCCCAACACCGGCGGGCTGGGCGTCGCGGCCAGGTCGGTGCTGCTCGTCGGGGTGGGGAAGCGGCGGGAGGTCACGACCGACTCGCTCCGCAGGGCGCTCGGACGGGTCGCGCCCCAGCTGGCCAAACGACGGACCATGGCGACCACGTTCCCCCAGCTCCTGGGGCGTTCACCCGAAGAGGCCGTGCAGGCGACGGTGGAGGGCCTGCTCCTCGGCTCCTATCGGTTCGACCGGTACAAGTCGGGCAAGGACGAGGACCAACCGGAGAAGCCGGCCCTGCGCACCGTCACCGTCCTCGGGTCTCCCCGGTGGACCGGGCGGGCGGTGGTCCAGAACCTGGAGGAGTCGATCGCCCGAGGCGACATCGTAAGTGACGCCGTGGCCTGGGCCCGTGATCTGGTGAACACACCTGCCGGTGACCTCACACCCCAGGTCCTGGCCGGATACGCGGTGCAGATGGCGAAAGAGGTCGGCCTGGAGTCCAAGGTCTGGACCGAGCCCGAGCTCCGGCGGGGGAAGTTCGGCGGCATCCTCGGGGTGGGGCAGGGGAGCGCGAACCCGCCCCGGATGATCGAGCTCAAGTACCGGGGAGGCCCGAGCAGTCAGGCCCCCATCGCGCTTTCCGGCAAGGGCATCACCTTCGATTCCGGCGGGCTGTCGATCAAGGACGCCTCGCAGATGGAGTGGATGAAGTCCGACATGGCCGGGGCGGCCTCCATCCTCGCGGCCATGAAGGCCCTCGCCCGGCTGAAACCGAACGTGAACGTGATCGCGGCGATCCCGTCGTCGGAGAACATGCCGAGCGGGTCGGCCATCCGCCCGGGCGACGTGCTGACGCACCGCGGCGGCAAGACCTCCGAGGTGGTGAACACCGACGCCGAGGGACGCCTGGTCCTCGCCGATGCCCTGGCCTACCTGGCCGAAAGCAAACCGCGGGTCATCATCGACACGGCCACCCTCACCGGCGCGTGCATGGTGGCCCTGGGGCGCGACATCTACGGTGTGTTCGGGAACGACAGCGACCTCATTCGGGACATCCTGGCCGCGGGAGAGGCGGTGGGAGAGCCCGGGTGGGAGCTCCCTCTGTACCGGGACTACCGTCGACTCATCAGGTCTCACGTCGCCGACGTCCGCAACGCAGGGAAGGACCGGTGGGGCGGGGCCATCACGGCGGCGCTGTTCCTTGCCGAGTTCGTGGGGGACATCCCATGGGCCCACCTAGACGTCGCGGGCCCGGCGTTCCCGGAGAAGGCCGGCGACTACTGGCCGAACGGCGCGACCGGCGTGCCGGCTCGCACGCTGGTGCAGTACGTGCTGGCGAAGGCCAAGCGACCGGCCCGACGCCCGGGCTAGGGCTTGGCCCCGACCGCGAGCCAGACGTCGCGGAAGTCGTTGACCGGATCGGAGAACCGAGCCGCGAACACGCGCTGGGCGTTGCGGCTGAAGGATTCCCATCTCGCCGGACCGAGCATCGAACGGAGGAACCGCCCGGTGGACCATGTGCCCAGCCCGTCGACGTAGTCCCGGAGGGGGTAGGCGAATCGGTATTCGCGGCGCTCGGTTCGGACGTGCTTGAGCCCCGCGTCGAGCAGCGTCTCCTCGATGGCCATCCGGTCGGCGAACCGGTCGGCCCAGGGGAGCGCCTGGGTCCGGACATCCAGGAGCATCTGTTGGCCGACGGCACCCTCGACGAGCTCGAGCCATGTCTTCTGGAGCTCGTCGCTGTCGCCGTCGGCCCACGACGATAGGGCCAGCCGTCCCCCGGGCTTCAGCACCCGGATCATGTCGTACAGCGCCGTCTGATACTTCGTGAAGTGCGAGACGACGAAGTTGGCGGTCACGGCGTCGAAGGTCGCGTCCCGGAAGGGGAGGTCGATGGCCTCCGCGGCGACCAGGCGAAGCGAGGGTCGGGACCGTGCCGCCTGCGCCAGCATCCCCAGCGACACGTCGACCCCGACCGCCACTCCCTCGGGCCCCAGGAGCGCGGCGGCCGCGGACGCGGCGACGCCCGTCCCCGTGCCGACGTCGAGGACCCGCCCCCCGTGCGGCGGCTGGGCCAGTGCGACCAGGTCGCTGGCCGGTTGAGCCAACCGGGGCGCGTTGATGCGCTCGTAGGTCTCGGCGATACCATCGTAGGAACGCCAGTCGTCCATCCGCGAACCAGCCTAGCCGGTGTCCGTGCATTCGCCCGACCGGCGTCGATGGGCGGGCAGGCGGGATGGGCGGAAGCATCGGCGGATCAACCCCGCGCCGCGGGTAGGCTGGTGCGCGGCATGAGCGGACACGCTTGAAGGGACCCGCGGGCGTCACGGCGCTGGTCCTTGGGGAGCTCGCGGCCGGCGGGGTGGCGCTCCTGTTCCTGTCCCCGCTGTGGCACGAGGTGAAGCCGGGGTTCTTCAAACTCACCGGGTGCGTCATCCTCGTCGTCGCGGTCGGCGCGTGGGGGTCGGCGGGCGCCGGCCTGGTGGAGGGAAGCCAGGCGGGCCAGTGGTCGGAGCGCCTGACGGGCGCGCTGGCGGCGGTGACCCTGGTCTGGGCGACGCTGCTGTTCGTCCCACGACCGGGCCCCGCGAGAGCCGTGGGGGTGGCCTCGGTGCCCCTGTCGATGGCCATGCTGGTGGCCATGGCCGGGACAGCCGACGCGTCCCCGGTCGTCTCCTTCCTCCAGCTGCTGGCGGGGGCGGCGTTCCTCGGAGCCGTGGTGGACGGGCTCCTGCTCGGGCACTGGTACCTCACCGACCGCGGGTTGTCGAGGGGACCCATCAACCGTTCCACCTTGTTCCTGATCGTCGCGGTGCTCCTGGAGGCGGCGGCCGTCGTCGCCGGGGGATTCGGTCCCACCAGAGCGACGTCGAACTTCAACCCGCTGCTCACCTCCGCCGGCCTCGCGTCGTGGATCGCGCTCGGGATGGTCGGGGCCACCGCCCTCATCGCCATCGTGATCCGCGCCGCGCTCAAGGGTCCCCGGGCCTCGGCGGTGCAGGCCGCCACGGGCTTCTTCTACCTCGCCGTCATCACCGCGTTGACCGCGGAGTTTGCGGCGAAGGTCCGGTTCTTCCGGTAGCCATGGTCGCGGTGGTGATGATCGCGGGAGCCCTGGTCGAGTTCGCCGGATGGTGGGCCGTCTCCCGGAGGGGGATCAGCATCTGGGTGGTCATGGGGATCGCCCTTCCTGCACTGGGAGTCGCGGCCGTTGCTGTCGGAGAGCCGTCGCTCTCGCCAGCGGTGGACGGGAGCGCCGCCGCTGCCGTGGGAGCTGCGGCGGGCCTGGTCCTCTACCTGGCGACGCGTGTGTTCGTCACCGCGGTTCGGCCGTGGCGGACCTTCCAGCGGCATTCGGTCGAGCTCTACGCTCGTCAGGCTGGGCTGCCGCTCGTCGCAGCGATCCTGCTCGCGGCGGCGGTGATGGCTCCGGGCGAGGAGCTCTTCTGGCGCGGCCTGTTCCAGGCCAAGCTCAGCGTCGTCCTCGACGGCCGGACGGCGGGGGCGGCCATCGCGTGGGCCGCGTTCGTGGCGGTCAACCTGCCAAGCCGCAACCTGGCCATCATCGCCGGGGCGGTGGTGGGGGGAGCCGTGTGGTCCGCGCTTTCCTGGTGGACTGGGGGGGCGTTGGCCAGCATCGTGTGCCACGCCCTGTGGACGGCCCTGATGCTGGGGTTTCCCTTGGTCCACGTCCCGATCGGTGGGCGGGCGTGAGCGACGGGCTCCCGCCTGAGTTCGAGCGGATCCTGGAGCACGGGGCGTTCTGCTCCATCGCCGCGGAGACCAAGCCAGGACCTCACCTCACGCCGCTCGTGTTCGCGTGGTCCGACGGCCGGGTGTGGCTGACCACCTCCCGCGGATCGGTCAAAGCCCGGGCGTGGCGGGCGGACCCGAGGGTGGCGGGGTTGGTGCAGGACGGGGTGCGGGCGGTCACGTTCACCGGCCTGGCCGCGGCGCATGACGTGCTCGACCCATCCACCTGGATCCGGACGGCCGTTCGGATGCCCGCGGTGACCGCGGCCTCAGTCAGGTTCACCGCCAAGAACGCCAGGTTCTTCGCTGGGTATGCGGTGGATGCACGCCACCTCCCGTTGGCGTGGACCCCTCCGGGGCGAGTGTTCGTGGAGATCGTCCTGGAGCGGGCCGCGCTGCTCGACGCCGGCAAGGTACGTGCGATGTGGGGATCGTGGCACGTCTCCCATCGCACGGCCGAGACCTTCCGGGCGCGGCGGAGCGGGACCGACGCGTTCGCCGCTCTCCCGGCCGCTGTCCGGAGTGGCCTCGGCGGGAGCGGTCCGGCGGCACTCGGCATCGCCGGGTCGCGGGGCTCGGTCGTGCTGCCGGCCCGGTGGGCCGAGGAAGGGCCGGACCTGTATGCGGTGATGCCCCAGGGCTCACTGGCGATCGCCGGCGCGAGCGAGGCCACGTTCCCAGTCGCCCTCGCCGTGGACCGGGCTTCGTGGTGGCGAGCCCGGGAGATGGTCGGCGCCATGGCCCAGGGGATCGGCCAGGTGTTCCTGCTCGACCGGCTTCGGGCCGGGGGGAGAACTGCCGAAGAGATGGTTCGACGGACCGGTACGGACCCGGAAGGTGCCGCGCTGGTCAGGATCCGTCCGGTGAGGCTCGTGTGGTGGCGCGGTTGGTCCAGCGGGAGCGCGACGATCGGATGACGGTGGTCCAGACCTCGGTGGAGGTCGATGCCCCGCCGAAGGAGGTGTGGGCGGTGGTCGCGGATCCGGCGAACCTCCCGCACTGGAACCGACACATCGAGTCGGTGGAGTTCGTCCCCCAGGCCGGCCTGTCCCTCGGGGTCACGTACGTCGTGGTCGTCCGGTTCATGCGCGTGCGGGCCCGGGTGAAGGCGGAGGTCGTCGAGTGGTCGCCCCCGTCGCACGCGAGGGTCCGGCTGTCCGGTCCGGTGGACGCCACCGTGGATACCATCGTCGATCCGCTTCCCCAGGGGCGCAGCCTCTTGAAGCACGAGGTCGACTACCGTTTCCGTGGCGGGGCGTTGGGGCGGCTCGTCGCCCGGAGTCTCCAGGTGGTGGGCGGCGCGGGATTCGAACTGCGCCACGGCACGATGGCGCAGAAGCGGGACGTCGAGGCCGGTTAGCCCTTCCGCTGCCGGAAGTCGCGCAGGAGCTTGCGGTCGGCCCGGCCCGGCCGACCCACGTAGTAGCCGATGGCGAAGCCGAGGATGGCCGAGAGCACGATCACCGTGACGACGCGCGCTCGAGTGGTGAAGAAGAGGAAGTTCACGTCCACCCGCCGGGAGTTGGCGATGGCGAAGATGATCAGCAGGATTACCGCGATGACCGCCACCACCTGGGCCACGCTGACCCCGCGCCGACGGCCGCCCTCGTCGGGGCCGGGCCGTTCGTCGTGCCCGTCGGATCCGTCCCCCTCGTGCCTCCTCATGGTTGCCTCCCCGTGGCGGCCGGCGCGATCGTCACATATATCATCCGCCGCGTGGTGAACCGGGCCGTGCGCGTCGCCGGGTTCGCCGGGGCAGCGCTGGCCACCGGCCTCCTCGCGTCGACCGAGCTCGGGAAGCGGGTCGACCTCTGGCTGTTCCGGACGGTGAATCGGCAGCGCGGACCGGGCGCCGATCGGATCTTCCGGGGTATCACCGAGCTGGGGTCGATCTGGGCCCCGATCGGCGCCGCGGGGGTGCTGGCGGCGGCGGGTCGCCGGCGAGCCGCCGCCCGCGGGCTCGCGGCCGCTTCCGCCGCATGGCTCGCCGGACAGGGGCTGAAGCGCCTGTTCGATCGGCCACGGCCGTACGTGGCCGACCCGGACGGTGTCCGGTTGCTCGCCCAGCCACCGCGGGGGACATCGTGGCCGAGCAGCCATCCCGCCGTCCTGCTCGCGTTCGTGACGGTCGCCGGACGGGACCTCGAGCTCTCCCTCGCCGCCCGGACGGCGTTTCGGGGTCTGTCCGCCGCGGTCGGGATCTCGCGCATCCACGTGGGCGTGCACTACCCGATCGACGTCGTCGGTGGGCTCCTCATCGGCCAGGCCGTCGGCGACGCGGTGTCGCAGGTCGCTCGGTAGACTCGCCCCCGTGACGGTGCTCGGCGCCATCGGGTGGCCGATCCTCGACCGCATCCACCTGTTCGGCAGCTTCGCCATCTCCCCGCATGGCATCGGCATCGCCATCGGATTCCTTTTCGGGGCATGGATCTTCACCCGCGAAGGCCCCCAGCGCGGGGTCACGTTGGACGACGTGAACGCCATGGTGTTCTGGGCCCTCATCGGGGCCATCGTTGGGGCTCGACTGTTCTACGTGATCGCCCATTACTCCGACTTCAACGGCATCGGCGACATGCTCGCCGTGTACCGAGGCGGCATCAGCCTCTTGGGGGGCATCGCCGGGGCGGTGCTGATCAATATCCCGCTCATGCGGCGCCGCGGCTATCGGTTCTTCCAGGTGATGGATGGCGCCGTGGTGGGCCTGTCGTTCGGCATCGCCTACGGGCGGATCGGCGATCTCATCATCGGTGATCATTTCGGCAAGCCCACCAGCTGGTTGCTCGCGTTCCAATACAAGGGGGGCACGCCGGCGGGGTACGAGTGTCTGTCGGGTGTGTGCGCACAGTTCCTCCAAGGCGGACAGCAGATCCGGTTGGCCCGCACCGGCGCCACGCTCCTGGCGGCCGACGGGCGGGTCCTCGCCACCGGCGTGGGCGTCCACCAGACGGCGCTCTACGACATGATCGGGGCCTCGGCGCTGTTCCTGTTGCTCTACTCGCTCAGCCGAACGCATCGGCGGCTGGGGATCCTCACGCTGACGTTCGGCGCGTGGTACGGGGCTCTCCGCGTGGTCGAGGACTTCCTCCGCGTGGACAAGCGGTTCTTCGGGCTGACCGGGAGCCAGTGGACGGGCCTCACGGTATCGATCATCTGCCTGTTGACGCTGCTCGCGTGGGCGGTGCGGCCCGGCTCCGGCGGGCCACGGGAATCGGCAGAGCCCCTGGCCGCCTCGGAGCCCGAGACCTGAGCTAGTGCCGATGTCCGGCGTGGCCGCCGGCCATCGCCGCCCCCGGGCTGGCCATCAGCGGCAGCGGCTTCCCCACCTTCGATCTGGTGGACTGGGCGACCCTTCGAGCGGCGTCGCGGAGGGCCTGGCCGGCCGGCGAGTCGGGGTCGGTCACCACGATGGGCCGGCCCTCGTCGCCCCCCTCGCGAAGGTCCGGCATCAGCGGCACCTGAGCGAGGAGCGGAACGCCGAGCGTGTCCGCCGCCTCCTGTCCTCCGCCGGCGCCGAAGATCGACGTTCGCTCGCCGCAATGCGGACATGCGAACCAAGACATGTTCTCGATCACGCCGAGCGGGCGAAGGTTCGTGCGCTCGGCCATCTTCCCGGCGCGCTCCGCAACCTTGCGAGCCGCCTCCTGCGGGGTCGTGACGACGAGCATCGAGGCTCCGGGGAGGAACGAGGCCAGCGAGATCGAGACATCGCCCGTCCCGGGAGGGAGGTCGGCGAGCAGGAAATCGAGCTCCCCCCAGTAGACGTCGCCCAGGAACTGCTCGATGGCCTTGTGGAGCATTGGCCCCCGCCAGATCACGGGGGTCTCCTCGGGCACGAAGAATCCCATCGAGATGACCTTCACGCCGTGGGACTCGAGCGGCAGGATCATGTTGTTGAAACCGACCGGTTGGCCGGTGACGCCGATCATCCGGGGAACGGAGAAGCCCCAGACGTCGGCGTCGAGGACGCCCACGCGGTGTCCCTCGGCGGCCAGGGCGCACGCCAGGTTCACCGTGATGCTGGACTTGCCCACGCCACCCTTGCCGGACGCTACGGCGATGACCGTCGTGTCGGTTCCGACGAAGAACTGGCGCTGCTGCTGCGGAGCGGCCGCCCCGCTTCCTCGAAGTCTCGTGACGAGCTCCGCTCGCTGCTGCTCGCTCATCGGGGACAGCTCGACGTCGACGCGTTCGACGCCGAGGGGTCGGAGGGCGTTGGTCACGTCAGACGTGATCCGGTCCTTCAGCGGACACCCCTCGATCGTGATCAGGACGTGGACCCGCACCGAGCCGTCGTTCACCTCGATGCCTTGGAGCATGCCGATGTCCTCGATCGGCTTGCCGATCTCGGGGTCCAGCACGTTCCTCAGTGCCTGGCGGACCTGATCCTCGGTGATCAATGGGGGCTCCTTCGGATTATCCTGATTCGTACCGTGCGAACCGTTCAAATCATCATGGTACGCCGGAGCGTTGGGAGCGTCGATGCCGGCGGCTGAGCCCAAAGCCCTCGGGGTTCACAAGGCCCTCGCGGACGATACCCGGTTCCGGTTGCACCGCTACCTGGGCCTGTCGGGGCGCCCCGTGTCCGTTCGGGAGCTCGCCACGCGTCTTTCGTTGCACCCCAACACGCTCCGCCCTCACCTGCGACGGCTGGAGCAGGCGGGGCTCGTCGCCCGGGAGGTGCGTAAGGGTTCGACCGTGGGACGGCCGCAGACCATGTACTACGCCGTGGACCGGGATGCGCCCGAGGGCCGCGATTACCGGTTGCTGGCCGAGATCCTGGCCGGCCTGGCCACCGGGAAACGAGCTCAGGATCGCGCGGCGGCGCTGGCCCGTGAATGGGGCAGGTACCTGGTGGCTCAGGGGGGTCCGAAGCCCGGGACACACCTTCCGGCCCGGCGGAACCTGGCGATACTCCAGGAGGCGATGGCTCGAGCGGGGTTCGATCCTCGGTTCCGAAGGAGGGGGGGCCAGGCCGTTGAAGTCTCCCTCCGGGACTGCCCGTTCCGAGATCTGGTGGAGGACCATCGCGAGCTGGCATGCGGGATCCACCGCGGGCTGGTGGAGGGCATGCTGGGCGGGCTGAAGCCTCCCCTTCGCTTGGCCGAGTTCTCACCCTTGGTGGAGCGCTCGGTGTGTCGTCTGGTGGCCGGGGCCGACGACAGGTGATGTGAGCGCTCAGCTTCCCTCCTCCCCGCGCCGATACCGGTAGGGTCGCCGCTTGCAACGGGGGGCGGTCAACGTCCGTCGATCGTCGGGAGAGGTGCGCGTTGGTCACGGCAGACGGGATGGAAAGCAGCCAGGCCGTAGCGCCGAGCGCAGACCAGATGGAGGAATTCGCCGGCTGGCTCCGAACCTTGGTGGCCGAGGAGGGATCGGACCTGCACCTGAAGGCCGGCTCGCCGCCCAAGATCCGCCAGGCTGACGGCCAGCTCGTCGCCCTCGATCACGTTCCACTCACGAACAAGCACTCCGAGTTCATCGCCATGCTGATCATCCCGGAGGATCGCCGGGAGCGGTTCCATAGCGCCGGGGAGGTCGACTTCGCGTACGGGATCCCCAGTGTGGGCCGGTTCCGGGTGAACGTGTTCCGCCAGCGCGGCTCGATAAGCCTGGTCCTGCGGCGACTGCGGTTCGGTGGGCCGAGCTTCGACGAGCTCCACCTGCCCGATGTGGTGCGAAGCCTCGCCGAGGAGCCACGGGGTCTGGTCCTCGTGACCGGGCCCACCGGGTCGGGGAAGACCACCACGCTCGCCGCGATGATCGAGCACATCAACCGGACCAAACAGGGGCACATCGTGACGATCGAGGATCCCATCGAGGTGCTGTTCAGGGACGACCAGTCCTCGATCAATCAGCGCGAGGTCGGCAACGATACCGAGAGCTTCGAGTCCGCCCTGCGCGCGGCGCTTCGTCAGGATCCCGACGTCATCCTCATCGGGGAGATGCGCGACTCGGACACCGTGCGCGCCGCGCTCCAGGCTGCCGAGACCGGCCACCTCGTGCTTTCCACCCTCCACACGGTCGACGCTACCGAGACGGTGAACCGGGTCCTCGACTTCTTCCCGCCCCACCAGCAACAGCAGATCCGGTTGACCCTCGCCGGCGCGTTGAAGGGGATCGTCTGCCAACGCCTGGTGCCGACCGCCGACGGAGGAAGGACCCCCGGCGTCGAGATCATGGTCAACACGGGAAGGATCGCCGAACGGATCGCCGACCCGGACAAGACATCGGAGATCCACGACCTGATCGGGGAGGGGCGGTTCTACGGCATGATCACGTTCGACCAGTCACTGGTCGCGCTCGTATCCTCGGGGCAGGTCGACGCGGCGGCCGCACTCGAGACATCCTCATCGCCTCACGACTTCCAGCTGATGTTGCAACAGGCCGGATTGGCCGTACCGGTGACGGCCTGACCCCGGTGACCGTCGGCCGGCCCTACGAGACCGGCGCCTGCGGCCCTCTCCTCCGAAGGACGAGCACCAGGCCCATGGCCACGGCGATCCCCAGGGCGACCCCGCCGATCCAGGCGCCGACCGAACCGGCACCGCGACCGACAGATGCCACCGCGGCCCCGGCCGGAGCTGCTGGGGACTGAACGGTCGCGCCCGCGGCGACGGTCTCTCCCGATCCCGCACCGAGGCCATCGCCCACGACCACTGCTCCGCTCATGCCGGGGTGATACGTGCATGCGTAGGGGTACACGCCGGCGTCCCCGAAGGTGGCCGTGAAGCTGTCGCCCTTCAGCAGGTCATCGAAGTGTCCCCAGCTGTTGGCCGTGATGTTGTGGGCGAATGGATCCGTGTTCGTCCAGGTGACGGACTGGCCCGGGTCGATGTGCAGGATGGTTGGCGTGAAGCAGGCGTCCGCGATCTCCACCTCGGCGCCCTTGCCCTGCGTCGCGCCCGTATGGCAGCCACCCCCGCCAGCCGCGGAGAACGCCGGAAGCGTGAGGAACAACAGGAGCCCTACTGTGGCCGAGACGGACAGGCGGCGGATCATGGTGTCCCCCTTTCGCCGATGCCAACTGTGTACACCTCCGGGCGAGGGTCCGTTCCACCCTTGGGCGAATCGTTCTCTCCGCTATCCGATGCTCTCGGCCAGCGCCACGGCTTCCGCCTTGGGCAGCCCGGTCTCGAGGCGAAGCGTCGTGCCGTCCTGTTCCCAGAGCAGCACGTTGCCGGTCACGGTGAACCGCTGTTCGCCTTGCGGGGTGAGCAGGGAGAGCTGGTGCGGCCCAGAGATCCAGAAGGCGTCGTGGCTCCCCACCTGAACGGCCTGCAGCGTCGTCTCCGCCAGGATCTCCTTGGATGCGAGTGGCTCCTTGCTTCCCGGAAGCTCCATGAGGATCGTCCCCCACGGCGTGCCCTCGATCCGCGGATGCGACGCATCGGCCTCCCAGACGAGCACCACGACCCCCGACGAGAACACGCTCTCGGCCACGTGCACCTCGGCCGGCGGCCCCAGCGCGGCCGGGAGGACGACGGGGAAGTCCACCGTCGCCTGGGCCTCTTCGAGCGTCACCCGTTGGCCCAGGGAGGCCCCCGATTCGACGGCGGTGGGCGTGGAGGCGGGGGGTGTCCGGATCACCCGGAACTCGATCGCCCCGATGGCCAGGCGCGCGGCGACCGCTGTGCCCGCGAGCAGCAGGATCAACCCCGCCACCGCGAGCAGGAGGACCCGCCGCCGAGGCCACAGCGCCAGGCGGGGGAAGGCCGGGCGCCTGGCGGCTGCTCGCTCGGCGTGCAGCCGCGCCGTGACCGCCGGAGCGATGGGTGGGGAGGATGGGTACTCCAGGGTCGAGCCCAACGCGATCAGCGATCGCTCCACGTCGGCGCGGGTCATGCGGTCACTCATCGGTGGCCTCCAATGGCTCGCGGGCGTCGCGTTCGGCCGGGAGCCGGTCCCGGAGTCGGTCCAGGGCCCGGGACAGGCGGGACTTCACGGTCCCCGGGCGGATGCCCAGGGCGCTTGCCGTCTCGGCTTCCGACAGCTCCAAGAAATACCGGTACGCGATGATCAATCGATCGTTCTCCTTCAGTCCGCCGAGCGCGCGGAGCAGCGCCTCCTTCGTTTCCACCTCGATGGCCGCCGCTTCCGGGGACGGGGCCGCGTCCCCGGAGCGGCGGTCCTCGGCCGCGCGGAGCGCGAGGCCTTCGCGCCTCCTCGCCGAACGCAGCCTGTTCTTCGCCTCGTTCGATACGATCCGCAGGATCCACGGCCGGAACGAATCCCGGGCCCGGAATCGCTCGAGCGCGTAGTACGCCTTCACGAACGCGTCCTGGGCGGCCTCCTCCGCGTCCGCCGCGCTTCGGGTGATGAGGAACGCGGTTCGAAACGCGAGGTCCCGGTACCGCGTCACCAGCTCCCCGTACGCCTGGACGTCGCCATCCTTGGCCAGCTCGATGAGCCCAGCTTCCTCCAGTGGACGGCCCTCCACCCACTCGGTCACCGCTGATACACCGTCCCGGGCCGAGCGGTTCCGGACCGTGTCTTCCCGCAGGGCGCCGCGAAGCCGGGGTTAGCGCTTTGCGCTTCGCTCCTCGCCCCCGTCCTGGAAAACCCGGCCGGTGAGCCCGACGATGCCCGAAAGCATGTTGGAGAACTCCATGGGGATGATGAACTTGGTCGACGGCGAGGCCCCGATCTGCTTCAACGCATCGAGATACTGCAGGCTCATCGTCTTCGCGTCGACGGCTTGGGCCGCCTCGTAGATCTTCGTCAGGGCCAGGGCGAAGCCCTCCGCACGCAGGATCGCCGCCTGCCGGTCCCCTTCGGCGTTCAGGATGGCAGACTGCTTGTTCCCCTCGGCCACGGTGATCGCGGCCTGCTTGGCTCCCTCGGCCTCGGTGACCACGGCCCGGCGCGTCCGTTCCGCCGACATCTGCCGGGTCATCGCCTCCTGCACGGTCGGCGGCGGGATGATCTCCCTGATCTCCACGTTCGTCACTTTCACGCCCCACCGTTCGGTGACCTCGTCGAGCTTCACCCGCAGGATCTCGTTCATCTGCTCTCGCTTGGCCAGGACGTCGTCGAGCGCCATGTCGCCGACGACCGACCGCAGGGTGGTGGCGGCGATGTTCTGAGCCGCGCCGGCGAAGTTGCCGACGGCGAGAACCGACTGCTGGGCGTCGACCACCTTGTAGAACACGATGAAATCGATGGAGATCGAGGCGTTGTCCTCGGTGATCGCTGTCTGGTGGGGAATCTCCAGGTACAGCTCGCGGAGGTCGACCCATACGGCCCGGTCCACGATGGGGATCAGCAGGACGAACCCCGGCCCCTTCACGCCGATGTTGCGACCGAGGCGGAACACGACCAGCCGCTGGTACTCGCGGACGATCCGGATGGCCTGCGGCAGCACGAGGATCACGATCAACAGCACGATCCCAAGGCCGATGAGAAGCGGGATCACGGCGTTCCTCCTTCCGCCAACGGCACCGCCGTGGCCTGTTCCTTGATCGGTTCGACGTCGAGGCGAAGCCTGTCCACCCCAACCACGCGCACGCGGGTGCCCCTCGGCAAGGAGCCGGCCACCGAGCGGGCCGACCATTGCTCGGACGATACGAGCACGACCCCCTCGGGGTCGAGGTCGTCCTCGACCACGCCCTCGCTCCCGACGATGCCCTCGATCCCGCCGACGGCGGGTAGGTGGCGAGCGGCCATCGCCGCCTTGACCACCGTCCCGAAGAACAGGACGAGCACCCCGGCAACCGGCACGATGACCCACAGCGAGACGCGGGCGTTCGGGACAGACGGGTTGAACAGCGTGAGGCCACCGAGGACCAGGCACGCCACGCCCCCGACGGTCGCGACCCCCAGTCCCGGATGCTTCAACTCGAGCAGGAAGAACAGCGCCGACGCGAGCAGCAGGACCACCCCGATGATCTGCACCGGGAGGAGCCCGAAGGTCACGAACGCGGCGACCAGGAAGACGATGCCCATGATCCCGGGCACGGAGAGCCCTGGGTGGATGAGCTCGACGACGATCAACCCCAGCCCCAGGTAGAAGAAGATGAAGGCGAAGTCCGGCGACAGGAGCGCGTGCAGGATCCGTGCCCCGATCCCCATGCTCATCGTCTGGATGGACGCCCCAACCGTTCGGAGCGTGATGGTCTGGCCCGCGGCCACCTCGACCGTCTGCCCGTCGATGTCGGACAGCAGGGAGGGGATGCTCGGTGCGATGAGGTCGATCACGTCCTTCTCCAGGGCTTCCTCGGCCGGGATGCTGACCGCATCCACGACCGCCTGCTTGGCCCACTCCGCGTTGCGCCCGTTGCGGTCGGCCAGGCTCTGGATGTAGGCGACGGCGTCGTTCGTCACCTTCTTCTGCTCGATGGCGCCGGCCACGCCGACCGGGTGCGCGGCCCCGATGTTCGTGCCCGGGGCCATCGCGGCCACCGGGCAGCCCATCATGATGAACGTTCCGGCCGATGCGGCCCGGGCCCCTTCGGGGGAGACGTAGCACACGACCGGCACCTCCGAGTTCAGGATGGCCTGGATGATCTGCCGCATCGAGGAGTCGAGGCCGCCGGGCGTGTCGATCGTGAGGAGCACGGCATCCGCGCCCTCCGCCTCGGCTCGGGCGATGCCACCGGCGATGTAGTTGGCCGTGAAGGGATCCACGACACCCCGAAGGCCCAGCTCCACCACGACCGGACGCTCGGCCTGCGCCCGTGCCGACGTGGCGAGGGAGGCGGTCGCGGCCAGTGTTGCCGCCCCCATGAGCACGGCCCGGGCGAAGGTGCGCATGCGAACATCCATCATGCCACTCGGGCCATGCGGCGTGGAGATGGGCGGCGCCAGCAGGCCAGGGGGGACCTCCGAACGTCCGGGGTCCATCCGCCTGGTGGGGGCCGTCCAAGGTCGGGGGCAATCGGGGCTTCCGTGCCGGCGCAGTGGGCATAATGGAGCAACCGGAGTCCCAAGCTCCGACGGAGCGAAGGCCCGTATACCGGAAGGAGAGGGCCGGGGTGAACGGCCGCACCGAGGGGCCGCTGCTCGCGCGGGAGGAACAGCAGCTGGTGGAAGGATTGCTTGCCGGGAACGAGGACGCCGTCCGGGCGCTGTACGCACGGTTCGCCCGGCCGATCTTCACGCTCGGGATCCGGCTGCTGGGGAGCTCCGAGGCGGCGGAGGAGCTCACGCAGGACGTGTTCCTCACCGCCTGGCGAAAGGCGGCCCGATTCGATGCCAGCCGGGGCAGGCTGTCCACCTGGCTGATGACCATCGCCCACAACCTGGCCGTCGACCGGCTTCGCCGTGAGACCGGCGTGACCCGTCCAACGCTCGTTCTGGTGGACGAGGTTCCCGAGGTGCCGGCGGCCGGGGACGAGGATCCGCTCCTGGAGCGCGACGCGGCCATCCGAGCCCTGCAGACCCTCTCCGACGGCGAGCGCAACCTCCTGGTGCGGACGTACTTCGGGGGACTCACCGCCAGGGAGATCGCCCAGGCCGACGGGATCCCCCTGGGCACGGTCAAGACCCGCCTGCGAACCGCCCTGATCAAGGTTCGCCGGGCCAACCAGGACAAGGACCGGCTGTGAACTGCGTCGCCGTCCGGGATCAGCTCCCCGAGCTCGCGGTGGGCGTCCTGCCCCCGGAAGAGCGGGTCGCGCTGGAGCGGCACCTCCAGTGGTGCGCCGGATGCCGGAAGGAGGCGGGCGAGCTGGGCCAGGCCGCGGCGACCGTCGCGTTCGCGCTCCCGCCCGCTCCGCTACCGCCCGGCCTGGAGGATCGGGTGGTCGTCGGTGTGGGGAAAGCGGCTGCCCGACCGCGGACAGGGCGGCGGACGCGGACGGCGATCGCAGCCATCATCGCGGCGGCGATCGCCCTGGCGAGCCTGGGGTGGGGGGCGGTGATGGCCGGTCGGGCTCAGCGGTTCGCCGAGCGCGCGGCGCAAGCCGAACAGGACAGGTTGCAGGCGATCGACCAGTTCCAGAACTTCCTCGAGACGTTGCCCTTCCAGGCCAGGGCCGACGAGACGCATCTCGGCCAGCTGGCTCCCACGCTCGCCATCCGACGGGGCGGGGGAGCGGTCCTGCAGCTCGTCTCGCCGACCCGGCTGGACTTCGTGATGGTCATCGTGAGCGGGCTACCCAGAGACCCGTCGCTCGCCCCGTACCGCGTTACGTTGAAGGACGCCGCGGGCCGGGTGCTTCGGGGCGGGACGATCGCGGAGCTGGACGCCGACGGGGGAGGGCAGACCTTCCGCGAGTTCAGGAACACCGACCTCACCGGGTTCACCACCGTGCTGATCCGTGACGCGTCCGGGCGCCTCGTGCTGAAGGGGACCGTGGACCAGAGCACCGGGGCCTGAGGCCCCGCTCGCCCCGGCCTCGATCGTCCTCGGGTCAATCCGACGACAGGGCCTCGGCCAGGAAGGCAAGGCTCCTCGGATAGCGGTAGCCGATCGACATGTGGCCCGCGTCGAACAGCTCCAGCGTGTGCTGGACCCCGATCGCTTTCAGCTCCTCGGACACCGCCACCGCGCCCACGTCGAGGTACCACTCGTCCTTCTTCCCGCCGTCGAGCCAGATGGCCCGCATCGAGGCAAGGGCGTCGGCGCGAGTCGGAACCATCCGTACGGGATCCTTCTCCAGCCACCGCTCCCACACCTCGTCGACGAGCTTCCCGGTACGTGCGTCGAACGGGAGTCGCACCGTCCCGTCGTCGTCGGCCGAGTAGCAGGCCGCCATGCACCAGTCGTTCATCAACACCAAGTCGGACTGCTTCGTCCCGAAGGGCCGCGAGCGGACGTCGGCCCAGAACCGGTCGAACGACCCGCTGTGCTCATCGCGGAGGGCCCGTACGCTCTCCCTGAACTCGGGCAGGTAGCACGCCTCGAACAGGGCGTCACCGGCGTGGCTGGCAAGCGCCGAAAACAGGTCGGGCCGGAGCATCGGGGTGACCATCGCACCGTAACCGCCACTCGACTTCCCCTGGATCCCGCGCTTCTCCCGCCGAGGCTCGGTCCGGTAGCGGGCATCGACGAACGGCACCGTCTCGTCGCACAGGTAGTCGTGGTACCGCCCGGTGGCCGGCGAGTTCAGGAACTGGCTGCCGCCGAGCGATGTCCAGCAGTCGACGAACGCCACGATCAGGTGTGGGGCCTCGCCCGAGGCGAACATCCGATCGGCGAGCTCGAGATAGTTCGGCCGGAACGCCTCGCGGTTCCGCCACATGTCGAGCTGGCCGGTCAGGCCCTGGATGACGAACACGGTGGGGTAGCGGCGATCCGGCTCGTCGTCGTAGCCGGGCGGGAGGTAGACCCACAGCGGGCGGACGACCGGGTCTCCGAGCGGATTGCCCCGTAGCACCTCGCTCTCGATCTCGACCTCGTCAACCCGGCCGACGAACTCGGTTCTCCACGGCGTCGTCGCGGTCCTCATGTCTGCTTCCTCCTCCGTGGCGTTGTCCCGGCCCGAACTCGTGGTGCTGAACCCAGATATCATGCAGGTCCATGCCGGAAGTGTCCGAAGTCATCGGCATCGGCCTGGCGGGCGGCCAGGGCGTCCGGGCCCGTCCGCTGACGCTCAAGGCGCCCGGCTACCTGCGATCGAAGGCCGCCATGTCGTTCCTCGGAAGGCGGTTGATCCGATGGGTGATCGAGATCCTGTCGAGCGAGGGGATCAAGGACTACTACGTGATCGCCCACGGCAAGGAGAACCGGTATCAGATCAAGGTGATGATCGGGTACGGGGAGGGGTTCGGCGTCGATGTGAAGTACTCGCCGGTGAAGTACGACCCCCTGTCGACCGGGAGTGCCGACTCGACCCTTCGGATGCTCGATCACTGGGACATCACGCAGACCGCCCTGGTGTTTCCCACCGACACCATCATCGACTTCGACCTGGAGCCCATGCTCCAGACGCACCGGGAGACCGGCGCGGTGGCGACGATCGCCGCTATGGTTCGTGAGCCCGACGAAGTGGCGGAGAAGTACGGCGTGATGCTGACCGATACGAACGGACGCGTGCAGGAGTTCGTGGAGAAGCCCACCCTCGCGGAGCTCCGCGAACACTTCCAGGTCCCCAACGACCAGGAGTTCCGGCAGCTGCCGCTCCGCACCAACGCGGGGTTCTACCTGATCGAGTCCAAGGCCCTGCGCGAGCTGGCCTCGGAACCGGAGATCGTGAAGCTGCGGCAACGGAGGCTGGACTTCGGAAAGGACCTTCTGCCGTGGCTGGTGGGCAACGGCCACCTCGTGCAGTCGTACCCGGCGCGAAGGATCGGTGACCTCGGCAACGTCCAGGACTACATCGAAACGATGGTCGACGTCCTGAACGGGAACTTCGAGTCGGTGGACCGGTTGCTGGGCCCGCCGTTCGACCCTGAGCGCCATGTGTGGATCGCTCCCGAGACGCTGGCCATGCGCGACTCGACGAGTGGGATGACCCTGAGCGAGAAGATCGGCGAGGGGATGGTGACGATCGGGCCGGCGGTGCGGATCGGACGATTCTGCGAGATCCACCCGGGGGTCACCATCACCGAGTCGAACCTCGACGACGACATCGAGGTGCATCGGGACGCCAGGATCGAGCGCACGCAGATCAGGGACGGCGCCATCATCGGCCCGGCCGCGTCGCTGTCCGACGCCGTCGTCGGCTCGATGTCGGAGGTTCGCTCGGAGCCCTACAACCCGACCTCGATCGAGGCCCACGTTGCCCTGGGGGACGAGGTCACGGTGTACCCGGGCGTGCACCTGACGGGGGGCATCTCGGTGTATCCGCGGCTCAAGCTCCCCTCGGGGATCCGGGTGCCGCCCGGGACGGAGATGACCGGCCCGGCCGACGTGCTCCGGTACCTGTAGATGCGGTTCGGCCTCGCGCTCCCTCACTACGATTTCTCGCTGCCCGGGGGGGAGCGGATCTCCTTCGACGGGATGGCTGGGTTCGCGCACATGGCCGAGCGGTTGGGGTTCGATTCGGCCTGGGTCTCCGATCACTTCTTCCTGTCCCTGGCCCGGTACGGCGGCCCGCCGGACCTCCAGGGATCGTTGGAGGCGATGACCACGCTGGCGGGCCTGGCAGCCACGACCGAGCGCCTGCGCCTTGGGACCCTGGTGCTGGCCGCGCCGTTCCGCCACCCCGCCGTGCTGGCCAAGGCGGCGACCGCCGTGGACCTCTTCTCGGGGGGCAGGCTCGATCTCGGCATCGGCGCGGGATGGTACGAGAAGGAGTTCCGGGCATTCGGGTACGGGTTCGGGACGGTTGGGGAACGGTTCGGCGTCCTGGAGGAGACCCTCGAGGTCCTGGGCCAGTTGCTTCCCGGTGGCCCGGCGACGTTCCGGGGCCGGCACTTCCAGCTGCAGGAGGCGTTCAACCATCCGCCGCCGTCGCAGACCCCGCGTCCGCCGATCTGGCTCGGAGCAAAGGGCGGGGACCGTTCCCTGCGCCTGGCCGCGCGGCATGCCGACGGATGGAACACGGTGTGGCGATGGACGCCCGAGGCGTACGCCGATCGGGTCCGGCGGGCCCGGGAGGCCTGTGACGAGGAAGGGCGGGACCCTCGGTCGCTGCGACTCTCACTCGGCCTGTACACGGTGGTGGGTGAGGGGCACGAGGACGTCGTAGCCAGGTTCCGGACGCTCCAGAGCTGGATGCCGGGGGGCGCGCTCGATCGAGAGACGCTCGAGTCGTTCATGTCGGACACGCTGACCGGGACGCCCGACCAGGTACTGGAGCGGGTGTCCCGGTTCGCCGAGCTCGGTGTGGAGGAGATTATCGTGGCGCCCGCGCCCATCCCCTTCGCCTTGCCCGACCCGTCCATCGTTGAGGTCTTCGCCGAGGCCGTGATGCCGAAGGCCCGCGAGCTCTAGCTTGGAGTTCCTCGATGCCGCCGTGACTGTGCTTCGGGAGGAGGGGAAGCCGCTTCATTGGACGGTGGTCCAGGATCTGGCGTTGAAGCGCGGCTACCTGGATCCGTTCACCCAGCGGGACATCCGAAAGAACCTCCTGGCGGCGCTGGCAAGCGCCGCGAGGACCGGCGTCGTGGTGAAGGAGGACAGGGGGATCTACCGTCTGCCGTAAGGGTTCAGGCCGCCATCGACTGGTTCAGGGCCGGTAGACGACACCGGCGAAGCGCTCGAGCTTCTCGAACCGGTGCTCGGCGTCGACGTACCGGACGGTGCCAGACCGCGACCGCATCACCAGGGAATGAGTGATCGCGCCGTCCTCGGCATACCGCACCCCCCGGAGCAGCGAGCCGTCGGTGATCCCAGTGGCGGCGAAGAACACGTCCTCCCCGGCCACCAGGTCGTTCGTGGTGAGCACCTTGTCGATGTCGAAGCCGTCGTCCAGGAGCTTGCGGCGTTCCTCGTCGTCCCGTGGATACAGACGACTCTGGATCGCCCCCCCCAGGCACTTCAGCGCTGCGGCGGCGATGACGCCCTCCGGGGTTCCCCCGATGCCCAGCAGGAGGTCGATGCCAGACGATGGCCGGGCGGTGGCGATGGCCCCGGCAACGTCTCCATCGGTGATGAGGTAGGCCCGCGCGCCGGCCTCCCGGACCCGGGCGATGATCTCCTTGTGTCGGTCCCGGTCCAGGATGACCACGCCGATCTCCTCGGGGCGGAGACCTTTGGCCTTGGCCACCAGGCGAACGTTCTCCTCTGGTGACGCGGTCACGTCGATGACATCGCCCGCCTCTTGCCCGGCGGCCACCTTCTCCATGTAGACCGCGGCGCCGGGGAAGAACATGCTGCCCCGCTCGGCCAGGGCGATGACCGCCAGCGCGTTCGGCTGGCCGGTGGCGGTGAGGCGGGTCCCGTCGATGGGATCCACCGCGACGTCGACGGCGGGCCCACCTCCGTCGCCCACCTCCTCGCCGTTGTACAGCATCGGGGCCCGATCCTTCTCGCCCTCGCCGATCACCACCGTGCCGTGCATCGACACCGTGTCGATCATGCCCCGCATGGCGTCCACGGCGGCCTGATCGGCCGCCTCCTTGTCGCCCCGTCCCACCCACCGTCCCGCGGCGAGCGCGGCCGCCTCGGTCACGCGGACCAGCTCGAGCGCCAGGTTGCGATCCGGCTTCATCTTGGTCATGGCGAGCGCCACCTCCGGGTGCCTGCGTCGGGCCTGGTCGGTTCGACCCCGAGGTCCCCATCGTACGCCGACCCCTCCGCATGGTGTCCCGGGATGCCATACCGCAAGAGGCCCTGAGCAACGAACCAGTCGACGGTCCGGCGGAGGGTCTCCTCGAGCGGCGTGTAGACCAGCCCCAGCTCCCGCGTCGCCTTCGATCCGTCGTACCGGTGACCGTGGAGGCCGGCCTTCACGACCTCCCGGCAGACCGGCGGGGTCCGCCCCATGGCCCGGGCCGCCGCCTCCACCACGGCCGCGGCGGGCAGGACCGAGCGGCGGGGGACGAACCAGGTCCTCGAGGGCCGTCCGGTGACACCCCGGAGGACATCGAGGGCCCGGCGGACCCTGAGGTACGCCCCGGAGAGGATGTAGCGCTCTCCGGGACGACCGAGCTCGGCCGCCCGCACGTGCCCCAGGGCGCAGTCATCGACATCGACGAACGAGAGCCAGGCGTCGAAGGCCAGGGGCAGCCGGCCCCTGGCCGCGGCGAGCAGGAGCCCGGCGGTGCCCGCGGCGCGGCCTGGACCCTGCACCGACGAGGGATCGACGCACACCACCTCGAGCCCGAGTTCGGGCCCTCGTTCCAGGACCAGTCGTTCCGCCTGGAACTTGGATCGCTCGTAGGCCGTGAGGAACCACCCTCGATGTGCCGTGTCCTCACGCCCCACGACTCCTGCCGGCTCGCCGATGACCGCCGCCGAGGACGTGTGCACGAATCGCCGAACGCCGGCGCGCGCCGCCGCCTCGAGGACGTTTCGGGTCCCTTCCACGTTGATCCGAACCAGCGGCGTCGGGTCGCGCAGGCAGGAGGCGTTCAGCCCGGCCGCGTGGAAGACCACCTCGCACCCAGTGGCCGCTCGGAGGATGGCGTCGGGTTCGACCACGTCACCGAGCGCCGGGCGCGCGCCCGCACTCGTGAGCGCTCCGGCGCTCGCCTCTGTACGCGAGAGCGCGACGACATCCCACCCCCGCCGGACCAGCGCGCGCACCACGCCACCGCCCACGAAGCCGGTCCCGCCCGTCACCAGCGCGGTCCCGGGCACCGCCGGTCAGCCGCGGTCGAACGGGGACGCGTTCCCGGCGAACCGGGCCAGGTACTCCACCGCCGACGCGACCGTGATGGCCGCCGCGGCCAGCATGGCCCACTGGTCCACGTACAGAGGCCCGATCGTCGATCCGGCTCGAAGGATGGCCAGGATGATCGCCACGAACTGGACGTTCGCCTTCAGCTTTCCCCAGATCGACGTCCGCATGACCGTGCCGTCGGCGGCGACCACGCCCCGGAGGCCCAGGATCAGCAGCTCGCGCCCGACGATGATGGCGGCGATCCACGCGGATGCCCGGCCCACCGACACGAGCGCGATCAGGACCCCCGAGACGAGCAGCTTGTCGGCCGTCGTGTCCAGGAAGCCGCCGAGCGTCGTGGTCGCGGCCCACCGGCGGGCCAGGTAGCCGTCGAAGAAGTCCGTCGCGGCGGCGAAGGTGAACAGGGCGGCGGCAACCCCGTACGCGTGATCGAACGGGTCGGACAGGAGGAGCCACATCACGATCGGGACCAGGATCACCCGCAGGTACGTGAGCAGTCGAAGGATCGATGCGGCCCGGGCTTCCCGTTCATCCACTCGGCGTGACCCCCGGCTCGACGTGACCCCCGGCAACCCTAGCAGCGGCCTTGCCCGCCGCGGCCCGTACGGCTTCGGCGGAATCGAGCGCGATGGCCCGGTCGGCCAGGGCTTGCGCCGATCCGAGGTCGGTCTCCCGAACCGCCCGCTTCACCCGTGGAACCGCGGGCGGCGCCGCCGACAGCTCCCGGACGCCCAACCCGACGAGGATGGGCACCGCGACCGGGTCACCCGCGATCTCCCCGCACACGCCGACCATCCGTCCATGCGACGCGGCGCCCCGTGCCGTGATCCGGATGAGGCGAAGGACCGCCGGGTGCAGGGCGTCGGCGAAGCCGGCGACGCGTTCGTTGCCGCGCTCGGCCGCGAGCGTGTATTGCGTGAGGTCGTTCGTCCCGATCGAGAAGAAGTCGACGTCCGGTGCGAACACCTCGGCGGCGAGCGCCGCCCCCGGGACCTCCACCATGATCCCGACCTCGAGGTTCGACGGGACCCGGCCACCGGCGCCCTCGACCTCGTGTCGGGCTTCCTCCACGAGGGCGCTCGCTGCGCGGAGCTCTGCGAGCGAGGTCACCATGGGAAACATCACCTTCACCGGATGATCCGCCGCGACCCGAAGGATGGCCCGCAGCTGCGTCCGAAGCACGTCCGGGCGGGCCAGTCCGAGCCGGAGGCCGCGCAGGCCGAGGAACGGGTTCGCCTCCGGGGGCAACGGGAGATACGGGAGCGGCTTGTCCCCCCCGACGTCCAGGGTTCGAACGATCAGCGGACGGCCCCCGAGCGGCTCCGCGATGCCCCGATACGCGGCTTCCTGCTCCTGCTCGCTCGGCATCGCGTCCCGGCCAATGAACAGGAACTCGGTTCGAAGCAGCCCGACGCCTTCGGCACCGGCATCCAGCGCGGCTTCCACGTCGGCGGGCTGGCCCACGTTGGCCAGCACTTCGATCGACGTTCCATCTCGCGTGGTTGCGGGGCGGGTCGCCTCGGCCCGGGCGGCGGCCTCCGAGGCCCGGAACGATGCTGCCCGGCGCTCCGCCTCGGCCACGTGCGCCGGGTCCGGGTCGGGGCGGACCGTGCCTGCCTCGCCGTCGACGATCACGGTCGCTCCCTCGGCGATCTCCAGGACCCCCCGGCCCAACCCGACCACGGCGGGGATCCCGAGCGAGCGGGCCAGGATCGCCGAATGCGACGTGGGGCCGCCCAGTGCGGTGGCGATCCCCACCACGACCGCAGGGTCCAGTCCGGCGGTGTCGGCTGGGGTGAGGTCCACGGCGATCAGCACGCCCCCGCCGGCGACCGACGGCCGGGCGCTCGCGCCCCCCAGCAGGTTGGCGAGCACCTGCGCACCAACCGCCTCGACGTCGGCCGCCCGCTCGCGAAGGTACGGGTCGTCCAGGGCTCGCCACGTCTCGGCCACCCGATCGACGGCCTCCTTCCATGCCTGACCCGCCCCCCGGCCTCCATCGAGGATGACCGACCGGGCCGGCGCGATGAGCTCTTCGTCCTCCAGGAACAACAGGTGGGCGTCGAAGATCGCGGCGCTCTGCTCGTCGGCCCGGGCGGCGACCGTCGCGCGAGTGGCCGAGATCTCCACCCGCGTGGCATCGATCGCTGCCTCAAGGGCCGCCCACTCCTCCTTCGGCTCGCCGGCCGGCCCGGTCGGGACCTCGATGTCCGGAGGCCGGAGGTGCCGGGCCGGACCCACGGCGACCCCCGGCGAGGCGGGCAAGCCTGACAGCAAGCCGTCGACCGCGACGAAGTCCTGTGCCTCGGCGGCCCCTGCGTCGCCCAGAGCCGCCGCGGAGACCTGGCTCTCGACGTCATCGCCGAACCGCTCGGCCGCAAGGGCCTCGATGGCGTCGATGGCCGCCTGGGCCTCCGGCCCCAACGCCACCACCTCGATCTGGTGGCCCTGGCGGACCCCCAGCGTGGCCACCGCATTCAGGCTCCTGGCGTTGGCCGGCCCCGCGCCGGTAGTGCGGTTGGTCACGCGGACGTCCGCGTCGAACCGCCCCGCGGTCTGGACGAACCGGGCGGCCGGCCTGGCGTGGAGCCCGAGCGGGTTCTCCACCGAGAGCCGAACGCTCGTGTGCGGTCCGGCCGCCTCTCCAGCATCCGGAGCGGAGACCGAGTCGGCCGGCGACGGTGCCGGGGTCCCGAGATGCGCGGCCTTGGGCCCGAGTCCTCCCCGGGCCTCCTCGGCGACTTCTGGGAGCGACCTCCCCAGCCTGGCCGCAACCGCGGCGGCCACGGCACCCTCGACGAACGGCGCCTCGCACAGCATGATCCGCGCCCGTCGATCGGTCGGCAGCATGTCCAGGGCCATCTCCGCGGAGAGGACGGCGCTCCCCAGGTCCATCAGGACGAGCACGCCGTCATCGGACCAGACGCGCTCGATGGCCCGCATGACGAGGACCGCATCGGTCCCCATCGGCCCGTCGGGCATGTCGAGGCCGCCCACCGGTTCCAGGCGGACGTCCGCCCCGCCCATCTCGCGCGCCAGCTCGGCCACTCCCTCGGCGACCTTCGCGCTGTGCGAGACCAGGACGATGCCGATCACGTGATCACCGGATCCTCGCCCGAAGCCTACCGGCCGGTGGTAGGCGGGCCGCCCTCAGCCAATCCGTAGGCTCGGTACAGAAGCTCGACCGGATGGACGCAGGGGATCCCCGTCGCCCGGGTGATCTGCCACCGGCAAGTCTCGCTGTCGCACGCGGCGACCTCTGTCGCCATCTCCGTGACCTGACGGAACAGCGGAGCACCCACCTCCATGGCGATGTCGTACTTCTCGGTCTTCAGTCCGTACGTCCCGGCCACGCCGCAGCACTCGACATCGCTGTCCACCACCTCGAGCCCGGGGATCAGGCCGAGAAGCTCGATCGCCGGCTTGCCGATACCGTGCCCTCGCTGTTGGCACGGCGCGTGGTAGGGGACTCGCATGTCGAGCGGCCGGAAGTCGGTTCGTAGGGCTCCCCGCTCGTGCAGATCCAGTAGGAACTCGCAGATGTCGAACATGTGAGCCGAGACCGTTCGGAGGTGCTCGTCGTCTTCCAGCTCGAGGATCTCGCGCGCCTCTCGCTTCAGCATCAGCCCGCAGCTGGTCGAGGTGGCCACGATGTCGTAGCCGCGCCGGGCATAGGGCTCGAGGTGCCGGGCGAGCTTGCGGACGTACCGCCGCGCATCGTCGAACAGCCCGTTCGACTGCAGCGGCAGCCCGCAACAGTCCTGCCGGGGGACGATCACCCGGAAGCCGTTGTGTTCCAGGACGGCCACGGCCATCTGTCCCACCCGAGGCTCGAAGTGGTTCGCGCCGCATCCGTGGAAGTACACGACGGCCTGGGTGGCCCGCGTGAGCGGGGGGTGGCGGCGAGCCCACGACTGGAACGTCCGGCTGGCGAACGGCGGCATGGGCGCCTTCCGGTGGACCCGGAGGGTTCGCTCCAGCAGCCACCGGAACGCCCGGTTCATGAGGAAGAAGTTGGCGATGGGGGCGAGCGGCGTCCCCACCCTGCCCATGGCGCTCGGCCGGGCGATGATCCGGTCCCGGAGGGGGATCCCGCGCTGGGCCTTCATCTTCGCCCGGGCCTGGGAGTTGATCTCGGCGATCTTCACGCCCTGGGGACACACCGTGGTGCAGATCCCACATCCGGAGCAGTAGTCGAGGGACGCATCGGGGGAGCCGTCGTCGGTGCGGAACCGCTCGAGCTGCGGCCCGACGTACTTCGGTCCGGGGAAGAGCGGCGTGACGTTCGAGACCGGGCAGAACGTCTCGCAGATCGTGCACTTCACGCAATGGTCCAGCGACCCCCGGACCCACTCCATCGTGTCCATCAGGACGCCCCCTCAACGATCGCGGCTGCGGCGGCGAACCCCGATGCCAGGGCCAGGCCGTTGCCGGACAGCTCCTTCCACGGCTCGGCGCCCCCGAGCGCGGCGCCGGCGGCGAAGAGGTTGCGGAACGCCACGCTTCCCTCGAGGTCGAGCGGCCGGAGGCGCTCGTCCACCGAGATCCCCGCCCGGCCCAGGGGCTGGTCGTCGAAATACCGCGGGACGAACCGAGGCTCACCGGCGGCGGGGACTCCGGACACCGCCAAGCCGAACACCGACTCGTGGACCTCGCCGTAGGAGTCGAGGAACAGGGCGCCCTCGGCGAACCCCCCGGTCGCCAGCACGAACCACCTGGCCTCGATCTGCGTGGCGCGGGCCGCCGCCGACTGGATGACCAGGTGGGTCACCGCGGCGTCCTTCGTCTGCGCGCCCGCGGCCGTCGAACCCATCAGGAGTCGCCCTCCCGCGCGGACGAACGCGTCGCGCAACACGTGGAACAGTCGGATGCCGGCCACCGAGGGCGGCAGCGTCGGCACCTCGAACACCGGCCGTCCCAGGCGATCCTGGAGATCGAGCCAGGTCGTTCGGTGCTCGTGGAGGCCGAGCACCGACGGGAACCCCACCGACTCGCCGGGTTCCAGCCTGGGAAGGAGCTCGGCCGCTACCACCGACCGGAACTCCCGATCCTCGAACATCCGTGCGTAGCCGAGCGGGCTCACGTCGGCCTCGGCGCCCGGATCGGTGAGGGGGACGGCCCGTGCGTGCGCGGTCACGCCGGTCGGGAGCTTGGCCTGAGAGAGGTTCTCGGCCAGGAGCCGGGGATAGAAGTCCTTCAGGGCCCGAAGGCCGGCGAACGCGAACCGGCCCCCCGACCGGAGGTCCCCGGCGGCCATGGCCTCCGGGACCACCGCCGATGGCTTGGGCACCCCGATGGCGGTTGGGAGCAGGAGGTTCTCCTCGATCGTCCCGACGTAGGCGAGTGACGGCACGAGTGCCCGGAGCCATTCGGCGCTCGCCGCCACCGTGTAGGCCGGCATCCGCGCGTAGGGATGGTCCGGTCGCCCCGCCGTGAAGGAGACGAGCGCGTCGGCGGGGCGCTCCACCAGGTCGGGCGCGTAGCCCAGCACGTCGATCGTCGGGGGGGCCAGATGCGTGGCGCCCGGTCCCTTCGCCACCAGGGTGGTTCGAAGTCCCGCCTGGGCCAGGCGAACGCCCGCGGTCAGCCCGGCCAGTCCCGCCCCGACCACCACGGCGTCGGCGCTCATGCGGCGCCCACCCAGGCACCCGGGAGGTGAGCGACGTCGAGGATCCCCCGGAAGATCCAGTCGTCGAGCCTGGCCTGGCGGAGCTGGTCGCCGTGCAGGATGGGCTGGACCCCCTTCCACCGTTCCTGGACGAAGTCGAGCAGGGAGCGGTTGGCGGCTTCCCCGGCCATCTTCTCCACCTGGTGCAGGATGCCCGTGGCCCGGTAGATGCAGAAACCGCCCTGGCAGGGTCCCATCCCCAGCCGGATCGTCCGGCGGATGTCGTCGAGGTCGAGGGTCTCGCGTCGCAGCATGGCCGCCTCGAGGCGACGACGGGGAACGAGCTCGCATTCGCAGATCAGCTGGTCCTCATGGAGTGTGGTCTCCTGACGCTCCACCCGCGAGCCGAGCCAGTAGTACCGGCTCTGCTCGGAATCGGGCAGAGGTTCGTCCGCGGTGCGGCAAGGCTGGTCCACGCCGACCTCCGCGCACAGGGCGTCGACGGTATCCTCGGCCATCAGCCGGAACGTGCAGAACTTCCCGCCGGTGATCGTGACGAACCGCTCGACGCCGTCTCGCTGCCGGTGGTTCAGCAGCGTGTGGGCCCGAGTGACGTCGCGCGTCTCGGCCCCCTCGGGCTTGTCCTGGTACAGGGGCCGGACCCCGCCCCATACCCGGAGCGCCCGAGCCCGGCGGAACCCGGGGACCAGGTTCTCGCCCGCGTCCATCATCTGCTGGACCTCGTCCCGGTCGATCTGCCAGTCGTCGGGGTCGGCCACTTTCTGATCCGTCGTCCCGATCACCGACACGGTACGGATCGGAACGATGATGTCGCCGTCGGCCGGCATCTCGCACCGGTTGACCACCGTGTTCACCAGCCGGTGGTTCATGGCGATCATGATGCCCTTGCCCGGGAGCACCGTAACCTCGCAGCCCGCCATGGCCGCGATCCGGCCGGCCCACGCCCCCGAGGCGTTCACCACGTAGTCGGCGTCGATCTGGACGTCCTCACCGCCCCGGCGGTCCTTGACCAGGGCTCCCCGCACCGCCCCACCCTCGACCGTGAGGTCCATCACCTCGTGGTAGGGGAGAATGCGGCCCCCGTACGCCTGGGCTGACCGGGCGCAGGCCCACACTGTCTTCCACGAGTCCACGCTGGCATCGGGAACGGTGAAGGCCCGGGAGATCAAGGGGTTCATCCGTGGCTCGCGGCGGCGGGCCTCGGCGACGGGGATCTCCTCGACCGGGATGCCGGCGGCCCGGCACCCCTCCACGAACCGGTCGGCGTACTCCGGCGTGTCGATAGGTGTCGTCACGAACAGCCCGCCGGTGTCCTCGATGCAGTCGCTGGCGATCCGCCGGAGGATCCGGTTCTCGTGGATGCACTCCTCGGCGGCCTTGGGGTCCTTCACCACGTACCGGCCGCCGGAGTGGAGGAGCCCGTGGAAGCGTCCCGTGGTCCCGGTGGCCAGGTCGCCCCGATCCACCAAGATGGTGGAGAACCCGCGCATCGCGGCATCCCTGGCCACGCCGACGCCCGTCGAGCCTCCCCCGATGACGAGGACGTCGGTCGAAAGCGTGGCCATCCCGTCGATTCTCCTACGGGGCGGATGTACGGGGAGCGGGGTGCGGCGGCATGGCCGCCGAACCCCGCGCCCCCCTCGTCACGAGCTAGGCCTGGCCCTCGTCGAAGGAGCCCTCGCGGTGTTCGTGCTCCTTCTCCTGGCCCTCGGCGAAATCGCCCTCCTTGTGCTCCTCGTGCTCCTTCTCCTGGCCCTCGGCGAAATCGCCCTTGCGGTGCTTCTCCGGGTGCTCGGTCTCCTGGCCGGCCGCGAAGTCGCCTTCCTGGTCGTCCTTCATCGCTCCCTCCCTTCGGAAGGGGATGCCGCCTCGGCCCCTACTCCTCCACCCAGTCGAACGTGCGGGTGACGGCCTTCTTCCACTGCTTGTACTCCCGATCGACCTCGGCCTTGTCCATCCTGGGGCTCCAGTCCTTGTCCTTGCCCCAGTTGGCCCGGAGGTCGTTGACCTCTTTCCAGAACCCGACGGCCAGGCCCGCCGCGTAGGCGGCGCCGAGCGAGGTGGTCTCCGCCACGGTCGGCCGGATCACCGGAACGCCGAGGACGTCGGCCTGGAACTGCATCAGCAGGTCGTCGTACACCATACCGCCGTCGACCTTCAGCTCCTTCAGCGCGACACCGGAGTCCGCGTTCATGGCATCCACCACTTCGCGGGTCTGCCATGCCGTGGCCTCCAGGGCCGCCCGAGCGATATGGCCCTTGGTGACATATCGGGTGAGCCCCACGATCGCGCCGCGTGCGTCGCTCCTCCAGTACGGGGCGAACAGGCCGGAGAAGGCCGGTACGAAGTAGACTCCGCCGTTGTCCTCCACGGTCTTGGCGAGATCCTCCACCTCGGGCGAGGTCTTGATCAGCCCCAGGTTGTCCCGGAGCCACTGCACGAGGGCGCCGGTGATGGCGATGGCCCCCTCCAGGCAGTACACGGCGGGCTGGCTGCCGATCTTGTACCCGAGCGTCGTCAGCAGGCCGCTCTTGGACTGGACGGGGGTCGTCCCCGTGTTCAGAAGCAGGAAGTTCCCCGTCCCGTAGGTGTTTTTCGCATCGCCGACGTCGAAGGCGGTCTGGCCGAACACCGCCGCCTGCTGATCGCCGAGGTCGCCGGCCACCGGGATCCCCGCTAGCGCGCCCTTGGCCTGGCCGTAGACCTCGCTCGAGGGCTTGATCTGCGGAAGCATGGCCCGCGGGACGCCCATGGTGCCCAGGATCTCTTCGTCCCAATCGAGGGTCTCCAGGTTCATGAGCATGGTCCGGCTGGCGTTGGACACGTCGGTGACGTGCGCCCCGCCCTCCGGGCCGCCGGTGAGGTTCCAGATGCACCAGCTGTCGATGTTTCCGAACAGGACCTCGCCTCGCTGGGCGCGCTCGCGCACGCCGTCGACGTTGTCGAGGATCCACTTGATCTTCGGTCCCGAGAAGTACGTGGCGAGCGGCAGCCCGACCTTCGAGCGGAACCGATCCTGGCCGCCGTCCTTTGCCAGCTCGTTGCAGATCTTGTCCGTCCGGGTGTCCTGCCACACGATCGCGTTGTAGACCGGCTTGCCCGAGGACTTCTCCCACACCACCGTTGTCTCGCGCTGATTCGTGACGCCCACCGCCGCGAGGTCGCTCGCCTGGATCTTGGCCTTTTTCAGGCCGCCGGTGATCACATCCTCGGAGCGCTGCCAGATCTCCATCGGGTCGTGCTCGACCAACCCGGGCTTCGGATAGATCTGCTCGTGCTCCTTCTGGTCGATCCCGACCACCTTGCCGCTGTGGTCGAAGATCATGAACCGCGTGCTGGTCGTGCCCTGGTCCAGTGCTCCTACATAGTCCGCCATGGCGCCTCCCTGTCCTCCTCTTCCTCCTCTTAGGGGTCCGCGTCGGCCCACGTGTCGGCGGCCGTCTTCAGCAGCAGAAAGCTCGACGTAGCCCCGGGATCCTGATGGCCGGCGCTCCGCTCGCCGAGGTAGCTGGCCCGACCCTTCCGGGCCACCAAGGGGATCGTGCCCTTCATCCCCTCCTCGGCCGCGGCGGCCGAGCGCCGGAGCGCGTCGCCGAAGGAGGCCCCCTCCTCGAGGGCCTCCTTCAACGCGTCACGGGCTGGCGTCAGCGCGTCGACCATCGTCTTGTCACCGATCTCGGCCTTCCCCCGCATGACCACGCCCTCCAGCCCTCTCGTGAGGGCCTCGGCCCAATCCTGCGAGGAGAGCTCGGGCTTGCCGGCTACGGCCATGCCCATCTGCATGAACAGCGTGCCGTACAGGGGTCCCCCGGCCCCCCCGACGGTGGAGACGAGGGTCATCCCCACCGTCTTGAACAGGTTGCCGACGTCTCCCTCCGGCACGCCGTCGAGCTTGGTGAGGGCGGCGCTCATCCCACGATCCATGTTGATCCCGTGGTCCGCGTCGCCGATGGCGGAGTCCAGGCCGGTCAGGTACTCCCGGTTCTCCGACACCACCTTGGCGAACGTCCGGACGAACTGGACCACCTGGTCGTACGGAACGCTCACCGACCCTCCTTCCTCGCTCGCCGGCACTCGGGGCCGCAGCCTGGTGGGATGCTCAGACGCCCCAGCGCAACCCCGGGGTCTTGACCGGCGCGTCCCACAACTTCGTGAGCTCGTCGTCCAGCTTGAGCAGCGTGATGGAGAACCCCGCCATCTCGAGCGACGTGATGTACGAGCCGATCAGGTTCCTGGTGATCTTGATGCCCCGTCCCGCCAGGAACTTGTTCACCTCGTTGTACACGACGTAGAGCTCGATGAGGGGCGTCCCGCCCATGCCGTTCAGGAACGCCAGGACTTCGTCGCCCTGCTCGTACGGGACGTCCTCCACGACGGCGACCGCCATCATCTCCACGATCTCGTTGACCGGTTTGAGCTTCATCCGCTGCCGGCCGGGCTCGCCGTGGATCCCGATGCCGATCTCCATCTCGTCGTCGCCGATCTCGAAGGTGGGCTTGCCGGCCGCCGGCACCGTGCACGAGGTCAGGGCCATTCCCATGCTCCGCCCGTTCGCGTTCACGTGCCGCGCGATCTCCGCGACCTCCTTCAGCGCACGACGTTCCTCCGCCGCCGCTCCGGCGATCTTCTCCATGAGCACGGTCGTGCCGACGCCTCGACGACCGGCGGTGTACAGGCTGTCCTGCACCGCAACGTCGTCGTCGACCAGGACCGATTCGACCTCGATGCCCTCGCCTCGAGCCATCTCGGCCGCCATGTCGAAGTTCATGACGTCGCCCGTGTAGTTCTTCACGATGTGGACGACGCCCGCACCCCCGTTGACTGCCTTCGTCGCTTCCAGCATCTGATCGGGGGTTGGGGAGGTGAACACCTCGCCCGGGCATGCGGCGTCCAGCATGCCAATCCCCACGAAGCCACCGTGCATGGGCTCGTGGCCGGAGCCGCCCCCCGAGACCAGTGCCGCCTTTCCCTGCACGGGCGCATCGGCCCGAACGATGTAGTTCGGGTTGGTGTGGACCCGTACGAGGTCTGGATGTGCCGCCGCGATGCCCTGGAGCGCCTCGGTGACGACGTCCCCCGGCTTGTTGATCAGCTTCTCCACATGGGCTCCTTCCCGCGGCGGAGCGCCGCTTCCCCTACGTGAACATCCCTTTGTAGAACCACGCCCCCAGGATGCCTCCGACGATCGGAGCCACCACCGGGATCCACGCGTAGGACCAGTCCGAATCTCGCTTGCCCGGGATCGGCAGGAAGAAATGCGCGATCCGCGGACCGAGGTCCCGGGCTGGGTTGATGGCGTACCCGGTCGGTCCGCCCAGCGACAGGCCGATGGCCAGCACCAGCAGGCCGATGAGCAGCGGGGCGAAGCCGGCGGTGAGTTCGTTGCCGATGATGGCAAGCACGCCGAGCAACAGAGCAAACGTCCCGATGACCTCCGTGATGAAGTTGGCCACGTAATTGCGGATGGCAGGCCCGGTGCAGAACACGGCGAGCTTGGTCCCCGGGTCCTCCGTCGGGGCCCAGTGGGGGTAGTACGCCAGGTACACCAGCACTGCGCCGATGATCGCCCCCGTGTACTGCCCGGCGATGTACGTCGGCACGTCCTTCCACGCCAGCCCTTGGTCGGTAGCCGCGAGCCCGAGCGTGACCGCCGGGTTGATGTGGGCGCCGCTAAATCGTCCGACGGCGTACACGGCGATGGCGACCGCCAGGCCCCATCCGAAGGTGATGACGATCCACCCCGAGTTCTGCGACTTGGTCTTGTTCAACACCACACCGGCGACGACGCCATCGCCGAACAGAATCAGCAGTCCGGTTCCGATCGCCTCCGCAGTGAAGTTGTTCATGACCACCCCCTTCTCGAGACGACAGGGCAAACACCCCAGGCTTCCCCGGCCCGGGCGAGCAAAACCAAGCGCACCCTCCCTTCCCCCGCCAGCGGATCGCGGGTGGCGGCTTTGTCAACACGAAGCCAAGATCGTTCGGTCTCGTATGTCAAATCGGCTTTGTTCAAGACGTTGTTCGGTATCGTCGAACGGCGCAGGCGCCTACCGGTGTGGCGAAGGAGCGCGGAGCACGCGCTTGACAGGCAGCCCCGGAGAAGCGGAACGTGGGGGAGATGCGCGAACGACGATCAGCACGGGGAACGGTGACGGCGGGCAGGGACGGCGTGGTCCCCCTGGGCGCGGCGTTTGTCCTCCAGTGGGTGAACGAGCTGGCCTTCCTGGTCCGGGACCAGCGCGACTACCTGACGCAGCTCGACGCGGCGATCGGCGACGCGGACCACGGGATCAACCTCGACCGAGGCTTCACCGCCGCGGTGGCCAAGCTCCAGGGGATGGCGGAGGAGACGCCGGGGGCCATCCTGAAGGCGGTGGGGACGGCCCTCATGTTCACGGTCGGCGGGGCCGCCGGCCCCCTCTACGGGAGCGGGTTCCGGGATCTGGGTCAGGCACTCGGGTCGAAGGCCCAGTTCGGCCCGGAAGACCTGTTGGTGGCTCTTCGAGCCGGCCTCGATGCCATCCAGAAGTTGGGGGCGGCCGCGGTGGGCGACAAGACCATCGTCGACGCCTTCGTCCCGGCCCTGGCGGCATTCGAGCGGGGGCTTCGTGCTGGGGAGGACCTGCCCGCCTCCGCCACCAGGGCCCGGGAGGCGGCCGAGGAGGGCATGCGGACTACCGTGCCCCTCCAGGCTCGGAAGGGTCGGGCCTCCTACCTGGGGCCCCGGAGCATCGGGCACCAGGATCCAGGTGCCACATCCACGGCACTGCTCTTCTCCGCGCTGGAGCGGGCGGCAGGGGCGCCGAACGGCCCGGCAGCGGAGCGACCGTGATCCAGTCGGTCCGTCGCGCCGCACTGATTCTGAAAGAGCTGGGCTCGTCACCCCGCCTGGGCGTGACCGAGCTCGGCGAGCGCCTCGGCCTGGCCAAGGCCACCGTCTTCGGGCTGCTGCGAGCCCTGGAGGCGGAGCAGCTCGTGGAGCGAGACGACGAGGCGGGGAAGTATCGCCTGGGGCCGGCCATGCTCCAGCTCGGCAACGCATTCCTGGACAACCACGAGCTCCGCGCTCGCTCGCTCCTCTGGGCCGAGTCGCTGGCCAGCCGGGTGGGAGAGGCGGTCCGGGTGGGCGTCCTGAATGGCCGGCGGGTGCTGATCGTCCATCACGTGTTCCGGCCGGACAACTCGGTGCAGATCTTGGAGGTGGGGGCGTCGATCCCGTGGCACGCCTGCGCCCTGGGCAAGGCCATGGCGGCGTACCTCGAAGCCGAGCAGCGGAGCGCGCTCCTGGACGAGGACCTTGCCCGTCTGACCGGCAAGACGGTGTGCGATCCCGCGGTCCTGGACCGTGAGCTCGATCAAGTGGCCAGACGGGGCGTCGCGTTGGAGGACCAGGAGGCCATCGTCGGGGAGGCGGAGATCGCGGCGACGGTGTTCGATCACGGGGGCGCCCCCGTGGGCGCGATCGGCGTGGCCGGCCCAGTCGAGCGGTTGCTGAGCGACGGCCCTTCGCCGCACGTGGTGGCGGCGGTCCGGGAGACCGCTCGGAGCCTGTCCAGGGAGATGGGCGCGGGCCGCTTGTCGGTCCGGGCCCGCTGACCCTTCCGTCGGAGACGGGCCCGCATCCCCTGTGACACCATGCCCGTCCATGGGTCGGATCGACCTCCACACCCACACGAACCGCTCCGACGGGACGTTCACGCCGCCGGAGCTGGTCAGGCTGGCATCCCAGCGCGGCCTGGAGGTCGTGGCCATCACCGACCACGACACGACCGACGGGCTCGAGGAGGCGACCGGGACCGGACGCGAGCTCGGCGTGGAGGTCGTTCCGGGCGTGGAGCTCTCGGCCGAGCACCAGGGCACGAGCGTCCACGTCCTGTGTTACTGGATGGATCGGGAGGACGAGGGACTCCAGGCGGAGCTCGTCCGGCTGCGCTCCGAACGGGTCCTTCGGGGGGAGGTCATGGTCGAGAAGCTCAGGTCGCTCGGCTACCCGGTCTCGTTCGAACGGGTCCGCGAGATCGCCGGCACCGGCAACATCGTGCGACCCCACGTCGCTCAGGCGCTGGTCGAGGCCGGTGTCGTGGCCGACGAGGAGGAGGCCTTCGACCGGCTCATCGGCGACGACGGGCCTGCGTACGTCCCGAAGCACGCGCTCGCGCCCCTCAAGGCGCTCGAGCTGGTCCGCCGGGCGGGGGGCGCGTGCGTGCTCGCTCACCCGGGCATGTGGAGCGCCGAGGCCCCGGTCCCCGAGGACCTCATCGAGGCCATGGCCGAGGCGGGGATGGCGGGCCTGGAGGCCGACCACAGCGACCACACCCCCGAGCAACGCGAGCACTACCGGGAACTGGCCCAGCGCCTCGGGCTAGTCGTTACCGGCGGCTCGGACTGTCACGGGACGCGGTACGACCCCGTGCGTCTGGGGTCGGTGACGACCGATCCCGATCGGTTCCGGGTACTCCGACGCCTCGCCGCCTCGGGATAACGAGATGCGGCCGACCGGAAGGCGCGTCCTGATCGTGGGGGGCGGCTACGTCGGCATGTACGCGGCGCTGGAGATGCAACGCGAGCTGTCGCGAGCGGGCCACGAGCTGACCCTGGTGAACGTGGAGAACTACATGCAGTACCAGCCATTTCTGCCTGAGGTGGCCTCGGGAAACATCGAGCCCCGCCACGTCGTCGTCCCCCTCCGGCAGATCCTCAAGAAGACGACGGTCCTGGTCGGCGAGGTACGGCGCATCGACCACGAGCGCAGGGTGGCCACGGTGCGCACGCCGAACGGGGAGGACCTCGATGTCCTCTACGACGTCCTCGTGCTGGGGGCGGGGTCTCGATCGAGGGTCCTGCCCGTCCCCGGCCTGGCCGAGCAGGGGGTGGGGTTCAAGACCGTGGCCGAGGCCATCTTCCTTCGCAACCATGTGTTGTCGCGGCTCGACGCCGCGGCCGAGGAGCTCGACGAGGATCATCGGCGGGCCGCCCTCACCTTCGTCTTCGTGGGGGCGGGGTACGCGGGGGTGGAGGCCCTGGCGGAGCTGGAGGACATGGCTCGCTCGGCGCTTCGGTACTACCGCGGCCTGCATCCAGACGACATGCGCTGGGTCCTGGTGGAGGCCACCTCACGCATCCTGCCAGAGCTGAGCCCCGATCTGGCCACCTACGTGAGCTCGCGACTGCGGGTGCGGGGGATCGAAGTGCTGGTGAACACGACCCTCGAGTCCGCGGAGGGCGCGCTCATGCGCCTGTCGAACGGGATGCACTTCCCCGCCGACACCCTCGTGTGGACGGCCGGGGTGAAGCCGGAGCCGCTCGCCGCCCGCTCGAACTTCCCCGTCGACGAGCGGGGACGCGTGATCGTGGACCAGTTCCTCCGGGTCCGTGGCGTCGAGGACGCCTGGGCAGCCGGGGACAACGCGGCGGTGCCCGACCTCTCGACGGGCGGGCTCTCCCCCCCAACGGCGCAGCACGCGCTCCGTCAGGCCCGGCGGCTGGGCACGAACGTGATCGCGTCGCTTCGCGGGGAGCAGCTGGAGCCGTTCCGGTGGCGGAACCTAGGGCAGCTGGCCTCCCTCGGTCGGTTCAAGGGGGCGGCCATCGTGCTCGGGGTGAAGGTCAGGGGGTTTCCGGCGTGGTTCCTCCACCGCACCTACCACCTGTGGATGATGCCCACCCTGAACCGGAAGGTCCGGATCGTGACGGACTGGACGGTTGGGTTGCTCTTCCCTCGGGACGTGACGCAGCTCGGTTCCATCCACCACCCACGCGACGCCTTCCAACGGGCCGCGCAAGGGGAGTAGCTCCGAGCGGCCCTTCAGCGGTTCCGGTTGATCTCGGCGGCGGCCGACAACGTCGTGTGGCTGCGCTCCAGGTCCGGCAGCTCGTGGCCGCCGGTGATCTCCTCGACCGCCCAGTTGGTCAGGTCGCGGATGGAGATGATCCCCACCAATACGCCCTTGTCCAGGACCGGGAGGTGGCGGATCCGAAGCCTGGCCATGTGCTCGGCGGCCTCGGCGATGTCGGTCCGTGGCTCGACCGTGTCGAGTTCGGTGCTCATGCGGTCGGCCACC
>JBIOXZ010000098.1:0-3012 GCA_044869895.1 Actinomycetota bacterium
GTGAAGGAGCTGGCCCACGACGTGGGGCAGGAAGCCCTCCAGGCGGTGGAACAGGGGGCTCGCGCGGGCGAGTCGACGTTCCTGGCCCGGCTGAGCCCTCGGACCGGGGCCAAGGAGGGCGAGCCCATCGAGCTCGTCGTCGACGTCGGGCGGCTCCACTTCTTCGATCCGGGGACCGGGCTCGGCATCTACGGCGGCGACGGGAACTGATCGAGCGATCCCGGTCGATCGACCCGTTTCCCCACGGGTTCCTGTGGGGCGTGGCCACGTCCGCCTACCAAGTCGAGGGGGCCGTCGGCGAGGACGGGCGGGGCCCGTCCATCTGGGACACGTTCTGCCGGGTGCCCGGCACGATCCGGCACGGAGATACGGGGGACGTGGCGTGCGACCAGTACCACCGGTACGAGGGGGACGTTGCCCTCATGGCCGACCTCGGGGTGGGGGCGTACCGATTCTCGGTGGCGTGGCCCCGGATCCAGCCCGAAGGGCGAGGGGCGCCGAACGAACGGGGCCTCGACCACTACCGCCGCCTCGTGGACTCGCTCAACACCCGAGGCATCACCCCGATGGCGACGCTCTACCACTGGGATCTGCCGCAGGCGCTGGAGGACGAGGGCGGGTGGGGGAACCGCGACACGGCCCTGCGATTCGCCGAGTACGCGGCGACCGTCCACCGCTCGCTGGCAGGATCGGTGCACTCCTGGATCACGGTGAACGAGCCATGGGTGGCTGCCTGGCTCGGATACGGCACGGGGATCCACGCGCCCGGTCGAACCGACGACGCCCTCGGGCTCGCGGCGTCCCATCACCTGCTGCTCGCTCACGGCCTCGCCCTCGACGCCATGGGGGCGGAGGGCGACGTGGGCATCGCGTTGAACCTCCAGCCCGCTCTCCCGGCGACCGAGGATCCTCGCGACGTCCGGGCGGCTCGGCTGGCGGACCTGCACATGAACCGGCTGTACCTGGACCCGCTCTTCGGGCGGGGGTACCCGGCCGAGCTGGTCGAGCACTACCGGCCGGTGAGCGACATGCGGTTCGTACGCGACGGCGACCTCGAGGTCATCGCCGGCCGGCTCGGCTTCCTGGGAGTGAACTACTACCGGCGTCACACGGTGACCGCCGAGGGCCCTTCTCAACCTCGTGCCGACGAGCTGCCCGGCTCGCTCGGAGCGTGGTCGGTCCCCCCGGCGGGCACGGAGCTCACCTCGATGGGCTGGCCCGTCGAGCCACAGGGGCTGGCCGACCTGCTGATCGAGCTGCATCGTGACTACGGCCCGGCTCGCATCATCGTGACCGAGAACGGGGCGGCCTTCGACGACGAGCTCGGACCGGACGGCGTCGTCCACGACGCCAGGCGGATCGCGTACCTTCGCGACCACATCGCGGCCGCGCGTGCCGCGCTCGAGGCCCGCGTGCCGCTGGCCGGCTTCTTGGTGTGGTCCTTGCTCGACAACTTCGAGTGGGCGGAGGGTTATTCGAAGCGCTTCGGCCTCGTCCACGTCGACTTCGCGACCCAGGCACGGACCCCGAAGGAGAGCGCCGCCTGGTATGCGGAGGTGATCCGGCGCCGGGCCGTCACGGACCGGATTGGGTTGAACGCTAAAGACCGGTTTGGGCAAGAATAGGGGCCGGACGACTAGAAGGGGGTCTCGATGCGCCGACTCAAGGTGCTGTCGCTGCTCTCGATCGTTCTTCTGATCGGGGGGGCATGCAAGGCGAACGAGGAGGAGGGCGGAGCGACCGGAGGCGAACCCAACACCGGCAAGGTGAACGTCCTGGGCGCCGGCGAGCCGGAAGAGATGGCTGCGCTGCAGGCCATCTCCGACGAGACCATCACGGGCGTCGACTACACGGTCGAGTTCGAGTCCGCCGGGAACTTCGAACAGGACGTCCAGGTCAGGGGCCAGGGCGGAACGCTGGACGTCATCCTCCTCCCCCAGCCGGGAGCGTTGCCGGGGCTGGTGACGTCGGCGAATGCGGTCTCGCTCGAGGACATGGGCTACGACATCGGCGAGCTCGAGGCGACGTTCGGCAAGCCGTTCATGGACCTGGGCCTCGTCGACGGGAAGCACTACGGCATCCCGACCAACATCAACCTCAAGAGCATGATCTGGTACCCGAAGGACGACTTCGACAAGGCCGGCTATCAGGTGCCGGAGACGTGGGACGACCTGATGGCCCTGTCGGACCAGATCGTCGCCGACGGTGGCACGCCGTGGTGCGTCGGCTTCCAGAGCGAGGGGTCGACGGGCTGGCCGGCTACCGACTGGATGGAGGACATCATGCTCCGGACCGCCGGCCCGGACACCTACGACCAGTGGTACAAGCACGAGATCCCGTTCAACGACCCATCGGTCGTGAGCGCCGGGGAGACCTTCGGTGACGTCATGTTCCACCCGGACTACGTGCTGGGTGGCGCCGAGAACACGCCCGGCCTCGCCTTCGGGGACGCGCCGCTGCCGATGTTCGACGAGCCACCGGGCTGTTGGCTGCACCGGCAGGCCAGCTTCATCAACGCCTTCTTCCCGAAGAACGCCAAGGCAGGCGTGGACTACGATTGGTTCCCATTCCCTTCCATCACGACAGAGGGCGGCCCGTTGTTCGCCGGTGAGCTCGCGATGGTGTTCCGCAATTCTCCGGAGGTGAAGGACTTCCTCGACAATTTCATGGGCACCGACTTCCAGTGCGAGATGGGAGGGATCACCGCGGCGTCGCGGATCTCACCGAACGTGAACGTGGGAGGCGATTGCTACGCGAACGAGATCCTGGCCGATTCCGCCGAGGTGCTCAAGGAGGGGCTGACGGCCGGAACGGCTCGATTCGACGCTTCCGACCTGATGCCGGCTGCGGTCGGATCGGGGAGCTTCTGGACGGGGATGGTCAAGTACATGAAGGAGGGGCCGAGCTCTCTCGAGGGCATCCTGTCGGACATCGACAGCAGCTGGCCGAGCTAGGGATCGCTGGTGTCGAAGATCGATCGAACACCGTCTGGTGGTGGGGCCGTCGCCGCGA
>JBIOXZ010000099.1:0-9170 GCA_044869895.1 Actinomycetota bacterium
CGGTTGCCAGCAATCGGCCCCTGGTTTGACCGTGACTGTGGCGGTCGCCTCAACCGAGGTCACCGGCGTCGGATCGAGCGTCCGCCGTTATTACAATCAGCCGCGCCCTTGTCGCGAAAGGAGCTGCGCCTTGGCCAACGTGGTCGCAATCATGTCGATGTCTCTCGACGGATACGTCGCCGACGCAAACGAGGGGGTCGCCGAAGTTTTCGACTGGTACTTCTCGGGCGACGTCGAGGTCTCCACAGCGAGCGCGAGATCGGGCATGACGTTCCACGTCTCGGCGCCGAGCGCCGACCACGTGAAGGGCTTGCAGGCTGAGGTCGGCGCCATGCTCACCGGTCGGCGCACGTTCGAGGTCGCCGACGGCTGGGGCAGCCAGCACCCGTGGGATATACCCGCTTTCGTCGTCACCCACCACGTGCCCCACGGCTGGCCACGGCCCGGCTCGATAGTCCAGTTCGTCACCGACGGCATCGAAAGCGCCGTTGCTCAAGCGAAATCGGCTGCGGGCCCGAAGTCCGTGGGAGTGCACGGCGCCCAAACGATCCAGCAGTGCCTGGACGCCGGGCTGCCCGACGTGATCCACATCGATCTGGCTGCTGTGTTGCTAGGCGCAGGAGTGCGGCTGTTCGACCACCTCGCGAACACACCGGTCGTTCTCGGGAATCCGACGGTCGTCACCGGTGTGGGTGTCACGCATCTGCGCTATCCCGTGCACACGTCGTAGACCAAGTGGGTGACCCGGTCGCCTGGCCCTCTCCTGGTCTAGAACTTCGGACGGCACGGTGTCAGCGACAAGCGACACCGCCGACACGTGCGCCTTCCACGGCCGACGAGCAACCAAGGCTCCGTACGTGCTGCGACTGACAGCCGGACCCTCTCGATCTGCCGACGAAGCTCCACGTAGACGGACTGGACATTGGCGGCGATCGGACGTGACCGCCCGAATGAACGCCCAACCGAACGCTCGGTGGACCGCTCGGTCGAACATCGACGGTGTGAACGTCCCGCGAGTCGTCCAGGGTTCCTAGGCCGCCGATTGATTCTGGAGCTCCAATAGTAGAGGCAGGTGGTTCACACATCGTCCAGCAAGGTCTACGCATGTCAGGACGGGTAACTATCCATCGGGCAGCTTCTCATCCCGAGACTATCCCGAGACGGCGAGCGTCTGCGGGAGGCCTTGATGCGGTGCGCGACGGCTTGTCGAGTTATCCCTAGGGTGACGAGCCAGGTCGGCCAGGGGCAGCTTTGACAAGGCCCTAGCCCACTCCTGACGGGCTTCCTCGAGCTCCGCCCCCACGTCTCAGGATTTCTACGGAACGCACCAGCGAGCGGGGAATGTGGTAAGAGCCCGGTCGTCCCCGTCCACCAAGCGTTGGGTGGCATTTCGAAGTTCATGCGGCCTGCCTTGGCTTGAGCCCAGCGGCAATCCGTCCACGGTAGTACAGCAACAGCGCCCGGAAGCTCACCTTGCCGAACAGCGGGTAGTTCGGGCCGGGATCGGTGTGAGTCGAGGATGACCACTTCGAGAGGGACAGTTGGGCGTGAGTCGTGTAACCCCTGATCCTGCCCGCATCGAGGGCCTTGGTGTTGCGGAACCTGCGCGGCAGCTTGTACTTCTTGCACCACCAGGCCGTCCAGAAAGCCGCCCGCTTGATGGTGTTGAGATGCTGAAGCCACTGCTTCCGGCTCCAGGCTGCGAATCCGACCTGCTCGATGTTCAGCGTCCAGTCGTTGGGTTCTTGGACGGTGCAGGAGCCCAGCCATTCCGGCACGATCCGGTACGTCACGCCCTCGCCTGCGCACAGGTGGGCCGACACGTCCGACGAGCCACTGAGCGTGATCGCCGCACCCTCGGCCGTGGGACCTTCCGTCGAGTGGAGAACGACGAGCTTGATGGCCGTCTGCGAGACCGCGCAGTGCTGTTTGCGGAAGTACCGGTCGTCGTACTCGTAAATCTTCACTGGCCGTCCTTCCGGGGCCAATTGCCCTCGTCTTCCCGACACCCATCGGGCTGACCTTAGCCGCTCTGACGATCGAGACCACCGGGTACCGCTTCTGGAGGCGCTGCAGCAGGCTGCCCAGGGCACCGGCGAGAGCGCTCCGCTTCGGCCTGCGCAGCAGTCACCACGTCATCTAGCCCAGCCCACCCGCACCTGGGGACGCTCATATACGAAGAGCCTATGACTCGGTGCCGTCGGGTCTCTCGCCTTCTTGGGGCGTTGGCTCCTGACAATGTTCACGAAACAGGTGTCTGGCCCGATGGATAGTTCCGATCCACCGTCGTCGCCGCGGAGGCGCAGCAGGTCGAGCGAACTCGAAGGAGGACCTGGTCACGGGCCCGATCCGAGGTTTCTGTGCCCTACAGGCAGTCCACATTTGCGCATCGGACGGCACCTATGGTCGGGCAGATCTTTGCGGCCGGGCTGGGTCGGGTGGAGTTCAGCGGCGATGACGGCCACCGAGACAAGGTCCTGCAACCCCTTCTCGGGGGCAAACCAGACTATGTGGAGGTGCGCGGCCTGGGTGAGACTTCACGGTGGACTTCCCAAGCGGTACATGGCTAGCCTTCGCGTCGGTGAGGTTTCTACGGCAGCGGGTTACAGGGTCCACCTCATCATCGAGCCCTTCGTCGAGCCAATTTACTTAACCCGCTCGCTCGCCCATCACCCGTGAGCCTGGGTGAGAACCGACCGAATGAAGAGCAACTAGGATGACGACCATGGCAAACGTCAGACTTGTGAGCGGTGGCCAAATGGAAGTACCGGACGACGCCAGACTGACGGATCGTGGCATCGAGTGGCTCGACGAGGATGGGGTGCACCACGTCGTACCCTGGACCGCGGTAGTCGAGTTCATGGGGCCACCGCCGACCCCGCCCACGCCCATTTGAGCCGATGTAGACAGCGGATAACTGCACGCTGCCTGAAGCCGCACCTCGGAGCCCTCTCAGTGTGCGGAGCAAACGCCGCCGTCCCGGAGGGGCGTAACGTCCGGAATTGGATCGAAGAGTGTCCTCGAAAGGGGTTCGTTCTCTCACCACGACGGTGAGCGGCTCACTAAAAGCTCGACAGCACGCCGTAGGGAACCTCCAGATCAGTCAGTCACGAGGCGGATTGCAGCGTCGTCCATCTCGAGACGGGCTTCCGGACGACATCGATCTGGGCGGAGCGCTTTGGCGGCCTCGAAAGGTCCCCGTCTAGCCCCTCGCGCCTCAGCGGTGTGGCGTGTTACTGCTGTCATCGATCTCATCGCAGGAGGGCTGGTCACATGAGGAGCTCAGACGAAGCCGTTGAGATGGGGAGAACACGGTTGAGCCCGCCTGCTGAAGAATGCGATGTGGTCATGAAGGGCGGAATCACCTCCGGGGTGGTGTACCCGGAGGCACTATGCGCGATTGGCGCGACGTACCGGTTTCGAGGGATCGGCGGCGCGTCGGCCGGCGCCATCGGAGCCGCGGTCGGCGCGGCGGCCGAGTTCGGGAGGTCGTCGGGAGGGTTCGACCGACTACAGGCACTGCCCGGAGATCTGGGCGGCGGCAAGCTGGCGACGCTATTCCAGCCGCAGCCATCGACCAGGCCGTTGCTGCGTCTCATGCTCGCCATGACTGGAAACGATCGACCGGGACCGAAGCGTACCGGCGTGCGCCGCATGCTCGCTATTCCGGCGGCGCTGGTCGCCGCCTTTCCATGGGCCAGCCTCATCGGGGCCCTCCCCGGTGTCGCCCTCGCGATCCTCGGGTTGATCTCCGGCGGATGGAGTGGGTCGCTTCTCGCCGCCGCGGGGATCGTGCTGCTCATCGTGGGGTGGGTGGTGGCTGTGGCAGTCCGCTTCATCCGCAAGCTGACGGTTGACCTTCCGGCGAACCTGTTCGGGATCTGCCGAGGGCTCGGCCGGGGCGACGATCATCCCGGCTTCTCCGACTGGCTGTCGGACCGGATCGATGAGATCGCCGGCCTGCCAGACGATGTCCGTCCGCTCCGGTTTGGTCAACTCTGGACCGGGACTACGGACACGACGGACGTCGAGGCGATCGACCGATACGTCGACCTCCGGATGATTACCACCTGCCTGAGCGAAGGACGACCCTATGAGATGCCATGGGAGGCACGGCGGTTCTTCTTTGACCCCGAAACCTGGCGCACCCTGTTCCCCACACGGGTCGTCGAGGCCCTTGAGGCGGCCCCCCCTCCGAGCTCACCAGAGGGCGACGACGAGCAGTGGCGATGGGAGGAGCGGGTCGCCGCGGCGCACGATCCTCCCCTCCGACGATTGCCCGATCCGGAGCACCTTCCGGTCATCGTCGCAACGCGACTATCGCTGAGCTTCCCGCTGCTCATCGCCGCCGTTCCCATGTGGACCATCGACCGCCGTCACCCACAGAGCCGCCAGACGCTGGAGCAGTACAGGGAGGCCCGCAAGACGGCTACGCCCCCACCCACCTCGGGGCTGCGCTTCGCCCGGGAGTGGTTCACTGATGGAGGATTCTGCAGCAATTTTCCAGTGCATCTCTTCGACGCCGCGCTCACGTCGCGTCCGACCTTCGCCATCAACCTGGGACGGTTCCCGGGCGATACCCAACCCGACCCCAATCAGCGGAAGAATGTGGAGTGGGCCAGGAGCAACCGCCCGCTCCTGCCCACATCCACAGAAATCCCGGAGCGCGGGTTCGGCGCCATCAGCGCGTTCGCCAGTGCCGCTGTGAACACCGCTCGCAACTGGCAGGACGGCTCCCATCTCGACCATCCCGGATTCCGCGACCGCATCGTGCGGGTCCTCCAGACCAAGAGCGAAGGTGGTCTGAACCTCTACATGGACGCCGCGACCATCGACGGGCTCGCCGACCGGGGTCGGACCGCCGCCACCGTGATCATCGAGCAGTTCACGCAGCCGCGGTACCCGACGGGAAAACCGACTGCGACTGGGTGGGACAATCACCGGTGGGTCCGCTACCGGGCCCTGTTGTCGGTCTTGCCCGACTGGCTGGCTTCCTACGAGCGCGGTCGTGCAGTGCTCAACATCGATCCTGCCGATCCCCCGAGTTACGAGCTCACCGCCGCCGGGCGAGACCTTGCGGACCGGCTCAGTGGGGCCCTTGACGGCCTCGCGCAGATCGCTGCCACCGCTCATCCCGATGCTCGAATGAATCTCACGCGAGCCCCTCGACCCAAAGGCGCGATCCGACGCATCCCGCAGATTTGACAGGGAAGATCCCACTGCCTCTACTACGGGCGCGGCTAACCGCGGACGATCGGTTTCCGGCTTGGGTTCTGAAGCGCGAGCCTCGATGCGGCCTAACCGAGACGCTTGCGAGCGAACCTGATGGCACCGGCCACCGCTCGCTCCAGGTTCCGTCGCGATTATTGTTGTTCCCAGGTTCGCAGATGGCGTTCAAGGAGCGACGAGAGGCCGTTCCGCGCTGCCGTCTGTGTGATCCAAGGAGGACGCGATGGGCGGGTATCTACCTCAGGTCTTCGAGCGGTTCGGCGCCGACTACCCCGCGGTGATGGAGGCCTTCCGGGGCCTCGCAGAGCGTCTGCACGAGGCCGGACCCCTCTCGGTGAGGGAGCGTCGGCTGACGAAGCTCGGGATAGCCATCGGCAGGGAATCCGAGGGCGGCGTCCGCTCTCATGCGCGCAAGGCCCTCGCCGAAGGCATCGAGCGCGAGGCCATCCGGCAGGTGGCATTGCTCGCCATCTCGACCGGGGGCTACCCGGCCGCCATGGCTGCCTACGGCTGGATCAACCAGGTCCTGGATCGCGAGGGATAGGACAGCCTCAACCAACCTTCGGGGGACTCGTCCCGCCGAGATGGTCTCGGGCCCGGGACCCCTGACGACAGCATGGCTGGAGGAGGAGGTCCGGCCTGCCGTGAAGTGGGCCCTGGAAACAGCGCCTAACCCCTGGGTGGTCCGTGTCCACACCACTGTCGAGCTCACCCGGTCCACCATCGAGAAGTGCCCGCCGGCGAGCCCACCCGAAGGGCTCCGCTCCCTGCTCACAGTGGACGGGGTCCGCTCCGTCGACCTCCACCGGTACCGGGCGCGGTTGAACCTAAGCCCCGGATGCGACGCCGAGGCGGCGTGGGAGGGGGTGGCGCGGGCCATCGAGGCAGCGTGGGGGGCTCCCGCTCCCCTGCCCGACGAGCCTTCGCTAGGAGCGTTCGAGGTCGCCTACCAAGGACCCAGGATCGTGGCCGAGAGCCAGGAGATGGCCCGTCCCGATGCGACCCTCGCGGCTCTGTTTCGGGTCACAGGGGTGGCCGAGGCCATCCTCGAGACTGGCAGGGTAGGGGTCCGGCTGGCCCGTCTGTTCTCCTGGGAGGACGTGGAGGCCTCGGTCCGCTCGGCTCTGCAGAGTACCTAGGGGGAGAGGCCCGTGGGGGGCGTTGCCGCGTCACTTCGGCGCGGTTACTCACTCTTACACGCCTGGGAGACGATGCGGTGGGGCCCTTCACCCCGAGACCTCGCCTGGGCTCGATCCTTCACTTCATTCGCCCCATCTCACGGGGCGGTTGGCGCCATGGCCCGTCGAATGTCCTGCTCGTCCCGTGGTCGAGCGCGAAGAGCCCGGTCGGGAAGCTCCACCCGCCGAAGATCCTCTCGAGCTCGACGGTGCGATCCGATTACGTGCCATACCGTCCGGTGCTGATCAGAGCCGTCGCCGCAGCATGGGGGGTCCGACGTCGGGCGAGTGGTTAGATACCGTTGTGCACTCGGTCGACTACATCGTCCTTTATGTCGGCGATCTGGATGCATCGCTTGCGTTCTACCGAGACGTGCTTGGGCTTCCATTCAAGTTCCAGGAGAGCGGCTACGCCGAGTTCGCCACGCCGGGCACGAAGTTCGCTCTCTATGAGCGCCGGCGGCTGCCGGAGCTGATCGGACGCGATGCGTCCGGGGGCGGGCCGGCCGGCGAGGTGCTGTTCCTCGTAGACGACATCGATAAAGAGGCCGAACGGCTGCGCGGCCTGGGCGTCGAGATCCTGGCCGGTCCCGTCGACCGTCCGTGGGGGCACCGAACCCTCCACGTCTGCGACCCCGACGGGTTCGTGGTCGAACTGGCTCAGGAGATTCCCCGCCCGGAGCCCGCCGAGGGCTGAGGTGGCCGGGCGACCCGAGGGCGGCATCGGCGCGGTCCTCGCCTATCACGAATCGACCAAGCACTCGCCGGTCAGTATTCGGAGTCGGGCCCACTTGCTCGACTGGGGCAACAAGCCGCGTCCGCTCAAGGAGTATGCCGGCCTCGAACGGGTCCCGCTTCCCGACGTCCCGTCGCTCGCCGTCCCGGCCCTCGAGGCGATCGGCGTCACGCCGGTCGATGCCGCCGCGCCCGGACCGGACCTCGCCGCCCTCGCTCGGCTGCTAGTCGTCGGCGCCGGCGTGCACCACACGGTGACGTTGCCCGACGGCGAGCTCATCCACTTCCGGAACTACGCCTCGGCCGGCGCCCTATATCCAGTGGAGGTCTACGTCGCCTGCGCGGACCTCCCCGGCCTTCCCGCCGGCGTGTTCCACTTCGACCCCGCGCTCCGCGCGCTCGCCCGCCTCCGCGAGGGCGACCACCGAGGCCATCTCGTCCGGGCGGCCGCCTCGGAGGCCTCCATCGCCGGGGCCCCGGTGATCCTCGTCCTCACCGGTATCCCCTGGCGCACCGGGTGGAAGTACACCGAGCGCGGGTACCGCCACCTGTTCTGGGACGCCGGGATGATCCTGGCGAACGTGCTTGCTCTCGCCGCCTCTGCCAAGCTCCCCGCTCGGGTGGTGTTGGGGTTCGTGGACTCCGATGTGGCCCAGCTTCTGTGCCTCGAGGAACGCCACGAGCTTCCGCTCTGCCTGGTGCCGGTCGGGCTGAGCGATCGGGAGGTGGCCGCAGCGTCGGGGGAACCAGAGAACGTCTCGTTCGAGGTCGGGGCGCTCTCCCGAACCGAATACGTGTTCCAGGGGATCCTCGAGGCGAACGACGCCGGCCGGCTGCTCGGCCCCGAGGAGGTCGCCCGGTGGCGCGAGGGCTTCGGCGGGTCACAGGTGGGCGACGGGTCTGGCCAGGCGCTTGCATCGCGTCAGGTGGGCCTGTCGAGCGACTCCATCGAGGAGGTCATCCGGCGGCGCGGTTCGGCCCGCCTCTTCGCCCGGGGCTCCATCCACGCGAAGGTCCTCGGCGCCATCCTGGCACGTTGCACGGCCGGAGTCCCGACCGACTACGCGCCGGACGGGGCGCACCTCGCCGAGCCCTACCTGATCGCGAACGCCGTCCAGGGGATCGGGCCCGGCGCGTACCTGTTCCGTGGCGGTGAGCTTCAGTTGCTCCGCGCGGGCGAATTCCGTCGCGAGGCCGGGTTCCTCTGCCTCGAGCAGCGCCTGGGAGCGGACGCGGCGGCCACCCACTTCCTGATGGCCGACCTTCCCCGCACGCTCGATGCGCTCGGCGCCCGCGGCTACCGCGCCGCGGAGCTTGAGGCCGGGATCGTCGCCGGGAGGATCTACCTGGGGGCCTACGCGAGCCGCTTCGGTGCCACCGGCCTCACGTTCTACGACGACGAGGTCACCGGATTCTTCTCGCCGGACGCCGAGGGTAAGAGCTGCATGCTGGTCGTCGCGGTCGGCGAGAGCCCCCGCCTTCGTCGCGCGTAAGGCCCGCGCCTTCCCCGCGAAACCGGTCCCAAGTGTCCCACTGGCTCCCCGGCCGTCTCCGACTCTCGCTTTCGCGACACGGGAGCATTCGGTCGATCTCGGGATTCGGGCCCCTGCCCCGGGTGGCCGAGCGACCCACCATGGCAAGGTGCGGGTCGAACTCCTGGCTCCCCGCACGACTCAAGGCGGCGGCAGCATTGGGCGTTTCACGTGCGAAACGCATGCGTCGGCTTTCCGGTCCGTCGCCTTCCGGTGCTGTCACACCAACGAACTCTCCGCAGGAGCGGTCTTGGCCTGAGCCTCCACTGTGGGCGACAAGCAAAGTGGGTCACAGGCTGCGACTGCATCCAATGACGGCCGGAGAGCGCAGCACAACCAAGGACCTCGCCAACTCATCGCGGCGCTGTTCCTCACGACCGAGGTTGTTGTGGCGGAGAAGCCCGAGAAGGAGAAGGCGCCGGCCGGCATGCCGGACGGCTGGGACATGGACTTCTGATCCGCCGCCGGCGCCAGCCTTCCGAAGCGGCCCTCCGGC
>JBIOXZ010000100.1:0-7911 GCA_044869895.1 Actinomycetota bacterium
ACATCAAGGACAAGGGGTGTGTGGACGAGTGCCCCGTGGACTGCATCTACGAGGGCCCGCGGATGCTGTACATCCACCCCGATGAGTGCGTCGACTGCGGCGCCTGCGAGCCGGTGTGCCCGGTCACGGCGATCTTCTACGAGGACGACGTGCCGGCCGAGTGGAAGCAGTTCACGCCGATCAACGCGGAGTGGTTCGCCGACTCGGTCACGGGGCTCGGCTCGCCGGGTGGCGCCGCGCAGGTCGGCCCGAAGGATGTCGATCACCCGGTCGTTGCGGGGTGGGCGCAAGCGGGCTAGCCGAGCCTTTTCAGGCCCCGGCGGCGACCTCCCCGTTCACAGCCGGTAGAACACCGGGTAGGCGGGCCCCCTCGGGAAGCTCCTGGACTGGCCACCGCTCCCTGGACTTGGCCGAGAGCTTGGCCATGAGTTCGATGGCCGCCGGGTCCTCGGAACCAGGCCGCCACGTCACGATGCCCTCCGCCACGGCCCGGTTCCAGATGTCCTGACCCTTCTCGGTGCGGATGACCGTGAGGGTCCACCCGTCGCCCTGGCCCAGGCCGCCGAAGGAGATGTCAGCGTGCTCGGCGGCGAAGTCGGGGCACAGCAGGCACCCCGGCCTGGTGAACCGGTGCGACTTCTTGAGCGAGTACGTGATCTCCTGGCCGTCCTCCGTGTAGAAGAGCAGCTTCCCCTTGACGTTCACCCGGACGATGTCCTTCAGCTTCAGGCCCAGCTCCTGTTGCGCGATCTCGACCATCAGGCCCTCGTACGTGAAGCTCTTCGAGCACAGGAGCCCGAGCGTCCAGTTGATCTTCTTCGCCCACTTGTTCACACGGCGGGCCGCCATGGCTCCCGTCACGCTGGCTTGGCACGACATCCCCACCAGGGCCACCTTGGACAGGCCCATCTGGGCCGCCTTCAGCATGGCGAGCGGGTTCGCGGAGTACGTGTACCGGGACCCCGCCGTGGCCAGCACGCCATCCCGGTCGGTGACCACGGTGGGTTCGACGTCCCATTCGCGCTCGTCGGACAGCTTCGAGGTACAGACCCCATCGATCTCGCCCCTCTCCAGGCCCCAGATGAGCAGGGCCGAGATCACCCCGCCGTCCTGGCCATGCATCAGGGCCTCCGGGTCGTTCGCCCTGGCCAGCACGATGTCTCGGTACTGGCCGATGATCTCCTCCGGCTTCCTCGTCTGCCCGAACAGCAGCTGGTCGATGTCCGATTCCCAATCGCGGAACCGGGGGCAGGCCAAGGTGCAGAGGGAGCAGCCCCGGTCGCCGTGCGCGCATTGGTCGAGACCGTCCTCCTGGAGCTGGACGGGCTCGTAGTCCTCGTAGCCCAGGACGTGGAAGGGGCAGGCCACGATGCAGGCGGTGCATCCGGTGCACAGCCCCGTCAGGACGACCTCGTGATACAAGTCGTACCACTGCGTTCGGTCCGCGGCGGGCACGACCCGAAGCATAGCGCGAGCATCTCCGTTCGCCGGAAAGCCCTTCGGCCCGCTCGACCGTAGTACGAGGGTTGGCCCTTCGGACGAGGAGGGAGCATGCGAACGCGCATTGTGAGGTCAATTGGCGTGGTCCTGATGTTCGCGCTGGTGGCCACGGCCTGCGGCAAGGAGAACGACACCGAGGGTGGTGGCGGGACGACCACGATTGCGGGCCAGAAGGCGAACGATCACGGAACGGAGGACGTGTCGGGGGAGTCGAGCGTGGAGCTCGAGCAGGACAACTTCTATTTCGAACCGACCGTCCTGAAGGGGTCGCCCGGCCAGAAGCTGACCATCGAGCTGTCGAACGAGGGGAGCGCACTGCATAACTTCAGCATCCCCGACCAGAGCATCGATCAGGACGTCCAGTCGGACGCCAAGGGCGAGGTCACGGTCACGTTCCCCGACTCGGGGACACTGGTGTTCTTCTGCAAATACCACCAGTCCCAGGGCATGGTCGGGGCGCTGGAGGTCTCCTGATCCCCCATCGCGTGGCCGCATGCCCAGCCGATAGGCTGGCCCGGTTGATCACCCGTTTACCTTGGGGAGGAACCGGGATGAGAGACACCCTCTGGGGCTTGCGACTTGCCGGACTGGCGCTGTCGCTCGTGCTTCTGCTGGCCGCGTGCGGGGGTTCCACCTCCGAGGGCGGAGACGGAGGAGATGGGGGAGGCGGCGATGGTGGAACCGGGCTGACCCTCACCATCGAGGACTTCGGCTTCCATCCGAAGACGCTCGCGGCGCCTGGCGGACAGCAGGCTTCGGTGACGATCACGAACGAGGACGGGGTGACACACAGCTTCACGCTGAACGACGGCGGGGTCTCCAGGGACGTGCCGCCCGGTCAGACGGTCCAGGTCACGGTGCCATTCCCCGCCTCGGGGACCGCGGGGTTCCACTGCAAGTTTCACCCGTCGATGACCGGGACCCTTCAGGCCGCCTGAACGGCTCTAGATGGCGAAGGACTGACCGCAGGCGCACTCGTGCGTGGCCCGAGGGTTCAGCATCTTCAGGCCACCGCCGAGCATGGCGTCGTCGAACTCGAGGGTGGAACCCTCGACGATCGGCGCGCTCTTCTCATCCACTAGGACCCGTACCCCGTCCACCTCGGTGACGTGGTCGCCCTGGGCCTGGTCCTCGACGAAGCACAGCTCGTAGGAGAAGCCGGAGCACCCCCCGGCCACCACCCGGACCCGAAGGATGGGGGCCGTCCTGCCTTCACGGTTCGCCAGGGCCCGGATCTTGTCGGCGGCCTTGGCCGTGACGGTGAGGACGGTCGCGGTGTCGCTGTCCATCGCCCTTCAGGATACCCGTCAACGCCGGTCAGTCGGCCGCCAGCTTCTGGAAGGCCGCCTTGAGCACCTCGGGGAACGTGGGGTAGGCATGGATGGCGTCTCCGACGACCTCGACCGGGATCCGTGCGGCCATCGCCGCCACCACCTCGTGGATCATGGCCCCTGCCTCCTCGCCGACCACGTGGCCGCCCAGGAGCTCACCGGTCGGCGCGTCCGCCACCAGCTTGACCAGGCCGTGGGTCCGGCCCTCGATCGTGGCCCGCTCGCTGTCCTCCATGCGGACCTTGGCGATCCGGACGTCGTTCCCGGCCTCCCGGGCCTGCCGCTCGGTGAGCCCCACGCTCGCCACCTCGGGATCGCAGAACGTCACCCGGGGCACGACCCGATAGTCGCGGGGCCGTGGTCTGCCAAGGATGTCGTCGACGACCAGGTCGGCCTCGTACGTGGCCACGTGGGTGAACAGGAGCTCCCCGGTGGCGTCGCCGGCCGCCCAGACGTGGTCGTTCGTGGTGCGCATGGTGTCGGTGAGCACCGGCTTGCCCTGATCGTCGAGCTGAATGCCGGCCGCGTCGAGGTCGTGTGGCTCGAACCGGGCGCGCCGGCCCGCCGCCACGAGCAGCTCGGCGCCCTCGAGAACCTCCCCGTTCGACAGATGCAGCCGCCACCTCCGTCCGTGGTACTCGGCGCGGACACAGGTCGTCCCCGCCATCAACCGGATGCCTTCATCCTCCAGCGCGGGGACCAGGTCGGCGGCAGCATCCTCGTCCTCGTTTGGCAGGATCCTGGGAAGGACCTCGATGGCGGTGACGCTCGAGCCGAACCGGGCGTAGATCTGGGCGAACTCGATCCCGATGGCCCCCGTCCCGAGGATGGCGATCGACCGCGGGACCGACTCTGGCTTCCAGATGGCCTCCTTGTTGGTCCAGTACTGGCCCTCCTCGATCCCCTCGATGGGCGGCGTGACCGATTCGCTCCCGGTGGCCAGGACGATCCGGTCCGCCTCGATCTCGGTACCGTCCGCCAGCTCGACCCGGTGCGGTCCGACCACCCGGGCCTCCTCCATGAGGACCCGGACCCCGAGCCGCTCGAAGGGCTTGGCTCCGCCGCCCGACTGCGCCTCGATGATCCGCCGAGCCCGGTCCCGAACGGCCAGGAAGTCCACGTCCACGGCCGGGACGCGCACGCCGAAGCGGTCCGCGTCGCGGGCAAGTGCCGCGATCTTCGCGCTTCGGAGCATGACCTTGGTGGGGACGCAGCCGTAGAGATTGCATTCGCCTCCCAGCTTGTCCCGCTCGGCCAGGCCCACGGCGAGCCCGCCGTTTCGCCCTAGGCGGAAGGCGATCTCTGAGCCCGTGGCGCCACCGCCGATCACGAAGACGTCGAACCGATCCATCGCTTCGATTCAACCACCCCCACCGGCCGGGGGTCCCAAGCGGCGACGGCTTTCACCACGGCCCCTCTACGATGGGGAGGAGATGCGGACGGATCACTTGCGGTCGCTCCTCGCGGACACCCTCGATCCCGACCCGCGGTCCCACCCCGGCCCGGAGGAGCAGCTCGCTGCGGTGCTCGTGCCGATCGTCGAGGACCAGGACCCCTGGGTGGTCTTCACCCGCCGGACCGATGAACTTCCCCGGCACGCGGGCGAGATCTCCTTCCCGGGCGGGCTCAGCCATGCGGTCGATGCCGCGCTGCGCGACACCGCGCTGCGAGAGACCGAGGAGGAGTTGGGACTGTCCCCGTCGGAGGTCGAGGTGCTCGGCGCGCTGCCCTCGGTTCGCACGTTCGTCTCGGGCATCCTGATCGTCCCGTTCGTCGGCATGCTTCGCCCTCGTCCCACCTTCGCGCCGAACGCCGGCGAGATCGCCGAGGTCCTTCAGTACCCGCTCGTCCGGTTGGCCGACGCCGAACGTGAGGTGGAGCTTTCCGGAGGCGACCACGTCTACCGAGGGTTCGCCTACGAGATGCAGGACAACACGATCTGGGGGGCGACCGCCTTCATCCTCCACAGCCTGATCGAGATCGTTCGGAAGGAGCAGTCATGAGCGCCGAGGAGACCCAACCGTACGCGCCGAGCGACGCGACGCTGCGCTCGATCCTGAAACAAGCCAGGACCATCGCCGTGGTGGGGCTGTCCTCGAAGCCGCACCGAGACTCCTACGGGGTGGCGCGATACCTCCAGCATCGCGGGTACAAGGTCGTCCCGGTGAACCCGAACGAGACCGAGGTGCTCGGGGAGAAAGCGTACGCGTCGCTCATCGACGTGCCCACCGACGTGGCGATCGACATCGTGGATGTGTTCCGCAAGGCCGAGGAGACGGCGCCCGTCGCCGAGGATGCTGTGCGCGCCGGCGCGAAGGTGCTGTGGCTTCAGGAAGGGATCGTGAACTACGAGGTCCGCCGGATCGCCGAGGATGCCGGCCTCGCGGTCGTCATGGGTCTGTGCATCCGAACGACGAGGGCCAGGTTGGAGGGGGAATGACCGTGCAGAAGTGGGAGTACTTCGTGGCGCCGCTGCTCGAGCACAATCCCGGCGAGATCCTGAACACGTTCGGGGAGGACGGCTGGGAGCTGGTCTCGGTGGCCCAGGTCACGACGCCGGCCGGCGGCCAGTCCTTGATCGCCTACCTGAAGCGGCCGGCCGGCTAGCGAGCGGTCAGCGGCGCAGGATCCGGCGCCGGAGGAGGATCAGCCCGCCGATCAGGACGGCGGCGATGACCAGCCCGACGCGGGTCCCGACGGCGCCATCGGAACCGGGCGACGTCGGGCTCCCCACGGGGACCGGGGAGCCGGTCGGGGTCCCGGCCAGACGGAGGAGGGAGTCCGTCGTCGCCAGGTAGATGGTCCCGTCCGGCCCGCGGGCAACGTCGATCACGGACGCGTCGATGCCGGGGATCCGGCCGGGAGTGCCCGCGGTTCGCTCGTTCGGCGACAGGTCGGCCTCGTACAGCCCACCTCGGTAGCTCCCGAAGTACAGGCGCCGTCCATCGGCCGAGACGGCGCAACCGGTCGGCACGATCTCTTCCGGGAAGACCAGGACGGGGTCCACGAATCCCGGCTCTCCACCCGCCCCCAGCTGATCGGGCCATCCGTAGTTCCCACCGCCCACGATCCGGTTGACCTCGTCATCGGTGGCCGGTCCGTTCTCCGTTTCCCACAGGGCGCCGTTCACCGGGTCGAAGCACAAGCCGAACGAGTTGCGGATGCCCAGCGCGTACACGGGGTTGTCCGGCCCCAGGGGGTTGTCGTCGGGCACCGAGCCGTCCGGATCCAAGCGGAGCACCTTGCCACCCAGGTCGTTCGGGTCCTGCGCTCGGTCGGGGTCGTGCGCCTCCCCGGTCACCGCGTACAGCTTGCCGTCGGGCCCGAAGGCCATATCACCGCCGTTGTGATATCCGGTCACGGCAGGGAGCAGGGTGATCAGGGGTTCGATCTCTCCCGCCGTGATCCCCTCGGCGCGGACCCGGATGATCCGGTTGGACCCGCCACCCGTCTCCGAGTAGTACAGGTACACCCACGGCTCTCGCTCGAACTCCGGATGGAGGGCGATCCCCAGCAGCCCTCGCTCGGCGCTCGGTTCAACGGAGACGTGGACGAACGGCTCGGGCAGCACCCGTCCGTCCCGGATGATCCGGACGTTGCCGGTCTCCTTCTCGGTGAAGAAGATCCTCCCGTCCGGGGCGAACGCCATGTTCGTGGGGAAGGCGAGCTCCGTGGCCACCGGCACTACCGATGGCTGCGCCGCGAGCTGCGGGAGGGCCGTCGCGACGAATGTGAACGTCGAGAAGACGAGGAGCGAGCGGCGGGCCATGCCTCGCGAGTCTAGACATGGAATCGTGGAGGGCGGCCCCCGTGAGCTCGACCCCGAGTTTCTTTTGAGGAGGAGGCGGATGCTCCGGATCGATCACGTCGTCCTGGCCGTGCACGACCTCGATCGCGCCGGCGCCCGGATCCTGAACGCGGTCGGTCTCCGATCAGTGCCGGGAGGCCGACATCCGGGATGGGGGACCGGGAACAGGATCGTCCCTCTGGGCCACGAGTACGTGGAGCTGCTCGCGGTGGTCGATCCCTTGGAGGCCGGGTCGAGCCCCGTTGGAAGGTGGATCTCGAACGCTTCCGGCTCGGGCGACCGCTTCGTGGCCTGGTGCGTCTCGACCGACGAGATCGAGGGAGTGGCGGAGCGCCTCGGCCTGGCCGTCGCAACGGGGTCGCGCTCACTGCCTGACGGTCGAACCTTGAGGTGGCGAAGCGCCGGGTTCGACCGGGTTGCCGAAGATCCCGACCTCCCGTTCTTCATCTCTTGGGACGGGCCGCTCGAGCTCCATCCGGGCCGGGCTCAGGCGCAGCATCGGGTCGAACCGAATGGCATCGCCTGGATCGAGGTCGCCGCCGACCACGGGCGACTCCAGGGATGGCTGGGAGGTGGGGACGTCCCAGTCGTCGTGGTGAGCGGAAACCCGGGGGTGCGAGCGGTCGGCATCTCGACGGACCGAGGCCAGATCGTCCTGCGATGACCGGCCGCCCTCCCCTGCTAGCCCAGCGCCCGCTCGAGATCCGCGACCAGGTCATCGGGATGCTCGATCCCGACCGACAGCCGGACGAGGGTGTCGGGGACGGCGAGCGGCGAGTCGCTCACGCTCGCATGGGTCATGGGTGCCGGCATCTCGATGAGGGATTCCACCCCCCCGAGCGATTCGGCAAGGAAGAACAACTCCGTCCCCTGGACCACCCGGAGCGCTTCGTCCCTGGATCCGACCTCGAACGACACCATGCCGCCGAAGTCCTTCATCTGGCGGACGGCGACCTCGAAGCCGGGGTGACCGGGGATCCCCGGGAAGTACACCTTGGTCACCCTGGGGTGCTGCGAGAGGAACTCGGCGATGCGCCCGGCGCCGCGGCAGTGCGCCTCCATGCGCAGCGCGAGGGTCTTCACCCCGCGAAGTGCCAGGTAGCAGTCCATGGGGCCGGGAACCGCCCCCACGGCGTTCTGTAGGAACGCGAGGCGATCGGCGAGCGCGTCGTCATTCGTCACGACGGCCCCGCCGACCAGGTCCGAGTGTCCGCCCAGGTACTTCGTCACCGAGTGCACCACGACGTCGGCACCGAGCTCGAGCGGCCGCTG
>JBIOXZ010000101.1:0-22094 GCA_044869895.1 Actinomycetota bacterium
GTCTCGTGTCTCCAACCGCCTCGGCTTGGGATCGGAAATGTCGGTCTTGACCTGATACCCGCCTTGGTCCTTAGACTTCCGGCAAAAGACCGGGGAGGGGGGTCCCGTGTCCGCAGCCACAACACGCGCCGCCGCCACCGAATCAGACTTTCCGCGTCAGCTGACGTGGCCTAGGCCTGAGCCACTCCGTCTCAAGGTCATCGAATGGGGTTCCGTCGTGTTGGTAGGTGGATTCCTTGTTATCGAGGGCCCCAGGAACCTAGCGGCGATGCCCCATGACGCAATCAACCTACTCATGTGGCTTGCGGCCGTTGCGGTGACCGATCTCTTGTATGTGCCGCTGTGGGGAACAACATTGGCGATGTCCTTCCCGATCCTATTGGCCGCTGCCATGCTGTTTCCTCCAGTGGTGGCTGGGTTGTTGGCTCTCCTTGGGACCACCGACCAACGTGAGTTCCGCAGGCAGATTCCGATCGGACGCAGCCTATTCAACAGAAGTCAGATTGCACTGAGCGTACTGGCTGGCTCATTCCTCTTCCATGGCCTTGGAGCCGAGCTGGACAACTGGCCCTGGGTCCTGCTTGCGGCGTTATTGGCTCTGACTGCGGACTCGGCGGTAAATTTCCTTTCGCTGATAGGCGGCTGGAGAACTGCGGGGATGAGTTCAGTTCGTCAAGGTGCCGTAAGAATCTTCGGACCAGAACCATTGTCATTTGTATTGACCTATATCGGATTTGGTCTGACGGCAGTTCCTTTAGCCGTTGTGTACGAAGCCGTGGGGGCTTGGGGCCTCCTCGCTTTCGTAATACCTGTTCTTCTCGGGCATCAGGCTTTTGTTCAAAGTGAACGGTTTCACCAAATGGCAGGCGCCGTCTCAGTCAAGACAAAGGCGCTGCGGACAGTTTCGGCGAGGATTGCTGACGAACGACGGGATGAGCGCCTCGCTGTGGCAGCCGGACTTCACGACGAGCTGCTCCCCCCGTTGTACCAGGTGCATCTGATGGGTCAGGTCCTCCGGCAAGATTTGGCCACGGGCCAACTTCTGAGTCTCGAGGAAGATTTGCCTCGATTGCTCGGGGCAACCCAACAAGCGAGCGACGCAACCCAGGGATTGATTCGGGGTTTGAGACATTCCAACATTGGGGCCGGTGGTCTTGTTGGTACGTTGCGTCTCCTAGCTCGCGACATTGAGTCCCGAACGTCATGCAACGTGATTCTTGAGGCTGAGGACGTCGGAGGATCACCCCTTATCCAGCTGCTGGCGTATCAGGTGGCGCGAGAAGCTCTAAGAAACGCTGCCCGTCACGCGGACGCGGCGACGATTCGAATCGGCCTTTCACGAGGCGGGTCCGATATGAGACTGATTATTGAAGATGACGGCAGTGGGTTTGACCAACACCTAGTGGACGCTGATCGGCATTTCGGTTTGCAATTGATGAAGGAGCGCGTGGAGCTGGCCGGTGGAGTTCTTCATGTGGAATCCATCGTCGGTCAAGGTACGACTATTGCCGTGCGACTGCCCGCTGAGACGTCCGCGGAAGCAAACTAGGCCCCGAGATTCTCGGGGCCTAGTGCGAGTTGCGATTCCCGTGAGGGAGCGAACTCAGAGCTTCCAGTGTGCGCTGCCGGCGACGATCAGCGCGAGAAGCGAGCCGGCGGCGATTGCGAACCGCCTTACTAGCTTCATGGCCACCTCCCTCTCCACTCCAGCCAAGCCCGGTGTCACCCGCTCCTGCCCGGTGGGCCCCCAACTGGGGGATCTGAGGGAACTATCGACCGACCCCCAAAGAGGGGACAAGCCCCTCATCCCTCCTACGGCCAATGCTGTAGGAGCCAAAAGGCATGATTGCTTGCACTGTGGTGGTTCCAAACCGAGGCTCAGGCACTCATCATTGAAGGGCGCCAAAGAATTTAGGACTGAGGAAAGAATTTAGGACCTGGGAAGGAATGGCCACTATTTGGCAATGAGTAGGACGGGCGTCCGTGATGGTCTCCGGATAAGGAGCTTCGAGCTCCTCGTCATACTGCCGACTCTGTCAGCGATCGCAACTCTCCTTGTCCGTGACCCGCACCATCTCAATCTTGTCGAGCTCACAGTCTGGGTCCTTGTTGTGGGTCTGGTCGAACTCCTCCCGGTTCCCGTGTGGCGTGGCACGAACATTGGCCTCGGAGTTCCGCTGTTAATGACGGTCGGATTTCTCTATCCACCGCCAGCTGCCGCGCTTGTCGCTCTCATCGGGACGTCGGATCCGCGTGAACTAAGGCATGAGGTGTCAGCCTTAAGAGCTCTGTTCAATAGGTGCCAAGTTGCATTATCGGTCCTCGCTGCGAGCGCAATCTTCCACTCTCTCGCAGGGATCGATACATCTCCGACACTTCTCTTGGTCGCGGCGGCAGCTCTGGCCGCTATCGTGGACTATCTGGTGAACACCAGCCTCGTGGCGGTTGGCGCGAGTATCCAATTCGGAATGTCACTACTCAATGTTATTCGGCGATTGAGAATAGGAAACCCGACTGAATTTCTCGTTAGCTATCTAGGTCTGGCGGTTTTTGGCTTGATCGTCGCGAAGCTCTTTAAGGATGTGCAGTTCTGGGTCGTTCCCGGATACGTTGCCCCGCTGCTGCTCGCACGGCAGATGTTCTTCCGTAGCAAGGCGCTGGAAGAGGCTCACAAGGAACTCCAAGATCGAGAGCACGTCCTCAGGGCTCTTTCGACGAGGATGGCAGAGGAACGCCAGGACGAGCGGGCACAGATCGCGGCGTACCTCCACGACGATCTTGCCCAACTGCTGTTCAAGCTCTCGCTCCAGGTCGATATCACGAAGCGTCATCTCGCTGCCGGCAAGCTTTCCGAAGCGGAGAAGACCCTCGAGGAGATCAAGGACACCAAGGGGAAGACCTCGGACCGCATCCGGGTGCTGATCCGCGACCTGCACAGATCTCCGCTCGGGCGCGCCGGCCTGGAGGAGGCCCTTCACGGCTTCATCTCGGAGGTGGGTCGTGGTTCGGAGGTGCGGTTCCACACTGACATCTCGGAGGTTGCCCTGCCGGCTCCAATCGCCCTGCTCGTCTACCACATCGCTCGCGAGGGCGTGATGAATGCGCTGAAGCACGCGCATGCATCCAACATGTGGCTCACGGTCCAACAGCTCGGGGACAACGTCGAGCTCATGTTGAAGGACGACGGCACCGGGTTCGACGCAGAAGCTCCAGGCCCTGAAGGGCACTACGGGCTGACGATGATGCGCGAGCGGGCCACGGTCGGTGGCGGGACTTTCGAGATACAGACGGCGGCCGGCGCGGGGACCACGATCACGGTGACGTTCCCCACCTCGTGGCTGCAGCAGGAGGCGGCGCCCGTCCCGGAGCCGCAGCCGAACCGGGCCGATGCCTCCCCCGGTACCGCCACCCCTCCTGAGGAGCTTGCTCCCCAGTCCGCCCTCGCATCACGGCCACGATGAGCCAGGCCAGCCCGGCGTAGACGAACACGTCACCGACGCTCGCCACCTGACCGACCGGTTGCGGGATGGGGATCACGTCGGCAAGCGGTGTCAGGTGATCCGCGGACGTCATCAGGTGGTGCTTCGCCCCCTCGTCTGCAGTGAGGTGCTTCAGCGCCGCCGTCTGCCCCGACGCCTCCAGCGCCTGCCTGCTGGCCGGCATCCCGCCGTTGGCGATGACCACCACCGCGTTCAGTGTGAGCCCCACCAACAGCAGCGGCATCCCGGGGAGCCTGATGTTGATGCCGGCGAAGAGGATCAGGAGCGCGTAGGACACTCCCAGGACGGACATCCTCACCAGGAAGTCCGTGCCGTGACGGGCGTCGGGGAGCGGGAGTGCCTGGAGCCCCAGTCCGATGGGCGCCAGCCACCAGTGACGCAGGTACAGCCGTTCGAACCCGCGCAACCGTCCTCCGACCAGGTAACCCGTCAGAACCGACAGCAGGATGACGGAGCCGAAGAGGATCATGTCCAGTCCAAGTGTGCGGGAGTGCCTGGATTCTCCCCCGGCCGACCCACCGCGTCCAGCCCCCAGCGCCGACGCCGCCCGTTAGCATCGCGCCGATGGCTCGGATGGTGCCCTTTCCCATGGTTCCAACGGACAGCGCGGCCGAGCGCCGCCTGTACGAAGGATTCCTCCGGCAGCTCGACGATCAGTACGTCGTCTACCACAGCGTCGACTGGGTGCTGGCCGGCCGGGATGGTCCGATCGAGGGGGAGGCAGATTTCGTCATCGCGCACCCTGACGATGGACTCCTGATCGTGGAAGCCAAGGGGGGTTCGCTTTCGTACGACGTGCACACCAGGCGGTGGAGCCAATCCGGACGCTCGGGCAGGCACCTTCTCGAAGAGGATCCGTTCCACCAGGCGGCCGACGAGATGCACTCGCTCGTGGAGATCCTCTCGGCGCAGCCCGATTGGGAACGATGGAAACCGTCCTACGGATACGGTGTGGGCTTCCCCGATAGTGTCTACGACGAGCGGGCCCATCCAGCCGCGCCGCCAGAGGTGGCCATCGATCGCGACGATCTGGATCGGCTGACCGAGCGGGTTCCCGAGGTCATGCGGTACTGGCGCCGGGAAGGGCGCAGGTTCGGTTCGGAGGGGATGGATGCCCTCGCCACGGCCCTGGGATTCCGGGTGGAGGTTCGAACGCCTCTCGCCGTCCGGTTCGGCGAGGAGGACCGGAAGATCGTCGAACTGACGAACGATCAGGCATGGATCCTGAGCTTCGTGGCCCATCGCAAGCGTGCGGCCGTGACGGGTCCGGCCGGTGGAGGCAAGACCCTCCTTGCCATCCAGCTGTCGAAGCGCCTTGCGGCAGAGGGTCATCGAACCCTGCTCACGTGCTTCAGCCGGCGTCTCGGCCAATACATGAGGGCATCCACCGAGGGAGTGAAAGGCCTCGACGTGGGCACGTTCCACGATGTCTGTGCCCGAATGGCTGAGGAGGCTGGATTCGCGCTCTCCGAATGCCCGGGCGAACCGGGCTCGGCCCTTTTCGAGCGCGAGCTCCCAGAACTGCTAGAACGCGCGGCCCGCATCCTCGGCCCGCAGTACGACGTCATCGTGGTGGACGAGGGCGAGGACTTTCCGGAGCGGTGGTGGCCGGCTCTCCTCACCCTGCACCGGGATCCCGCCGAGGGGATGCTCTACCTGTTCGCCGACGACAACCAGAACCTCGACGGCGGGACCTTGCCCCTCGGGCCGGAGCTTCGCGTTCCTTCCCTCCCGGCCAACCTCCGGAACACCCAGGCCATCCACCAGTTCGTATCGGTCTTCTACCGGGGCGAGGGCAAGCCGACGGCGAAAGGCCCCGCAGGACGGCCACCGCAGATCCTGGGGTATCGGGACGACGAAGACCTGGCGCACCTCCTCGCGGCCGTGCTCGGAGACCTGGTGCGGGAAGAGAAGGTCCCGCTCGGCGACATCGTTGTGCTTACGCCAGCTGGCAAGGCGAAGAGCCGGCTGCGCAACCGCGGCACCGTGGACGGCTTCCGGCTCTCCGACGAACCGGAGCCGGGATCCGTCCTGGCCACGAGCGTCCAAGGGTTCGAGGGTCTGGAACGTCCCGTGGTGATCCTGGCGGAGCTGGACGACAGGCCACGAGAGGATCTGGCCCGATACCTGTACGTCGGTGGCTCCCGGGCTCGCAACCATCTCGTCGTCCTGGCCGCCGAGCCGGTGGCGAAGGAGCTCCGGCGGTTGGCTGGGGTCACCCGCCCCTGAGGGACCGTACATTGAGCACATGACCCGGGATGCCGGCTACTTCGGGCCCGACAGCGTCTCCTGGCAGGTCCATCGGGAGGTGACGGTGCTCTTTGGCGGCGCTCGCGCGGTCCTGATGCAGGCCGCGCACCCACTGGTCATCGCCGGCGCGAGGGAGACCGGCTTCTACGAGCGGAATCCCTGGAAGCGGCTCCAGCGCACGCTGATGCTGACCTATGCGATCACGTTCGGGTCGAAGGCCGAGGCGCACGCGGCGGCCGACCGGATCAACGAGGTCCACGCCCGGATCAAGGGAATCGACCCGGTGACCGGGCTTGCCTACGACGCCCTCGATCCGCAGTTGCTGTTGTGGGTCCACGCCTGCCTGGTCGACAGCGCCCTGCTGTTCGAAGCGCTCACGGTGGGCAGGCTCGACGACGCGGGCCGCCAGCGGTTCCACGAGGAGCAGATGCTCGCCGCGGAGCTGGTGCGGATCCCGCGAGAGGTAATCCCCCCGACCGTCCCGGAGCTTCGGGCCTACATGCAGGGCGTGATCGAGAGCGGGATCCTGCGGGCGACGGACTCGGCTCGCAGGGTCGCGCAGCTTTTCCGCCAACCGCCGAGGGAGGCGGAGTGGCGGCCGATCCTCCGGGGGGTGTCGCGACTCTCGTTCGCCACGCTCCCGCCCGAGCTCCGCGAGATGTACGGCATCTCGATGGGGTCGGCGGCGCGCACCACGGTGGCCGCGACGTTCGCGGCGACCCGCCTTCTGCGGCCGCTGCTTCCCCCACGATACCGATACATCGCGCCCTATCAGGATTGGCGCCGGGCCGGGCCGAGCGATGGTGGCCACCGAGCGACGAAGAGGGCGTCCGCCACCGCTGAATAGACTGCCGCCGTGGACGAGATCGAGGGCGTCTTGCTCGACATCGACGGCGTCCTGGTGGTCTCGTGGGAGCAGATCCCCGGGGCGGCGCAAACGGTGCGATGGCTGCGAGCGCAGGGCATCCCCTTCAGGCTCATCACGAACACGACCACGCACAGTCGCCACGAGCTGGCCACGGCCCTGCGGGACGCCGGCGTCGACGTGACCGGGGAGGAGGTGGTGACGGCGGTAGTCATGACGGGTGCGTACCTTCGATCTCACCACCCCGGGGCGAAGGTGTTCCTGCTCTCCGACGGCGATCCGACCGACGACCTGCCGGAGGTGCAGCTGGTCGATGATGGCGCCGACGTGGTTGTGATCGGAGGCGCGGGGACCGACTTCAGCTACGAGCGTCTGAACCGGGCCTTCGGGATGCTCATGGACGGCGCCGCCCTCGTCGGCATGCACCGCAACATGTACTGGCGGACGAAGGAAGGTCTGCAGCTCGACGGCGGCGCGTTCATCGTGGGGCTGGAGGAGGCGACGGGCCGGAAGGCGGTGATATGCGGAAAGCCGTCCCCGACGTTTTTCCACGAGGCGGTGGGGATGGTGCGGACGCCGGTGAAGCGGACGGCGATGGTCGGCGACGACATCGTGAACGACGTGCTCGGTGCGCAAGCGGCCGGCCTCGTGGGGATCCTGGTCCGGACCGGGAAGTTCATGCCAACGGATCTGGACACCGCTTCGAACGAGCCGGATCACGTGATCGACTCCATCGCCGACCTCCCTCGTTCCCTCCGTCCGTCGTAGGCTCGCCCGGTGGGGCTGCGACGCCTCCCCGCAGGCAGGAAGACCAATCTGGCCCTGCTCGTGCTGCTCGGCCTCGTGCTCCTGACCGGCGGGCTCCTCTTCGCGATCGGCGTCGGATGGGGCCGGTGGGTCGCCATCGGGCACGGGGTGGCAGGGGTGGCCATCGTGCTACTCGGTCCGTGGAAGTCCGCGATCTCGCTTCGCGGATTCGGCAAACGGGGGATGGCGTCGTGGCCGTCGGTCGCCCTCGCCGTCGTGATGGTGATCGCGGTGGTCACGGGCGTGATGCACGCCACCGGCTTCCTCCAAGGGGCCCCGCTGATGCGGGTCCACGTTGGAGCGGCGGTGGCATCGATCCCATTCGCCGTCTGGCACATCATGGCGCGCCCGGTCCGGCCGAGGACGACCGACCTGTCGCGCCGAGCGGTGCTCCGCGGCGGCGCGCTGCTCGGGGGCTCCGTCGCGGTATACGGGACGATGGAGGGACTCGTCCGGGCGACGTCACTACGCGGAGCCGATCGCCGGTTCACCGGTTCGTACGAGGCTGCTTCGTTCGATCCGCGAGCCATGCCGGTGACGCAATGGCTGGACGACTCGGTGCCGCACGTCGATCTGTCCGCGTGGCGCCTGCGGGTGGTCACGCCAAGGGGCGAGCGCGCGATCACCTCCGAAGAGCTAGTTGGCTTTCGGGACCGGGTTCGCGCGACGCTCGATTGCACCGGAGGGTGGTTCTCGGAGCAGGAGTGGGAAGGCGTCCTGCTCTGGAAGCTGCTCGGCGACCCGACCGATGCCCGCAGCGTGGGGGTTGGCTCCGTAACCGGGTACGGCCGCCGTTTCCCGGTCGCCGACGCTCGAGACCTGTTGCTGGCCAGCCGGGTGGGCGGGCAGCCGCTCTCTGCCGGGCACGGAGCTCCGATCAGGCTGGTCGCGCCGGGCCGCCGTGGGTTCTGGTGGGTGAAATGGGTGGACAGGGTCGAGGTCGGCTCCATCCCGTGGTGGTGGCAGTGGCCGTTCCCGGTCACGTGAGCCGGTGCGCTCGAGCGTCCCGGCGTAGTCTCACCACCTGATGGCATCCGAGCGCACCCGGTTCGCCAGGCAACTCTTCGGCGCCATCGCGCCGCAGTACGACCGGATGGGGGTGGTCCTGTCGTTCGGGCAGGACCCTCGGTGGCGCCGGTTCCTGGTCTCGAAGGTGAACGCCATCCCCGGGGCGTGGGTCCTGGACGTTGCCACCGGGACGGGGCTCGTCGCCCGGGAGCTGGCCCGGCGGCGCAACGTCCGTATCGTCGGGCTGGACCAGAGCGAACCGATGCTTCGATGGGGGGTCCGGGCTTCGAAGGACGAGGGTCAGGGGGGGCGCATCTCGTTCGTCCTTGGGCAGGCCGAGCGGTTGCCCTTCGCGGACGAGGCCTTCGACTCCGTGACCTTCACCTACCTGCTGCGCTACGTGGATGATCCACACGCCACGTTGGCCGAGCTGGCGCGGGTGCTTCGGCCGGGCGGCGTGCTTGCCGGGCTGGAGTTCCACGTCCCGCAGAGCCCCTACGCGCACCTGGGGTGGAGGGCCTACACACGCACGGTGATGCCCGCGGTGGGATGGGTGGCATCGGACGCATGGCGTCGAACCGGGCGGTTCCTGGGGCCGAGCATCGAGCGCTTCTACGAGCGATACCCCCTGCCGGTCCAGATCCGTATGTGGCAGGAGTCCGGGATCCACAGGGTTCGGAGCCGAGCCATGGGACTGGGGTCCGGCATCGTCATCTGGGGCGTGAAGCGCACGGCGGTGACCGGTGCCTGAGCGGTCCGAGGGCCCAGCGTTCTACGCACTCGCGCCCGGCGGATGGCGAGATTACTGGACGCTGCTGCACCCGCCGTACACGCTGTGGCACCTGTCGTACGTGGCGATCGGGGCATCTCTCGCATCCGAAGTGAACGGCCGGTGGCTCGCGGAAAGCCTCGTCGCGTTCTTCCTGGGGATGGGGTTGGCCGCGCACGCGATGGACGAGCTCTATGGCCGGCCCCTCTCGACCCGGATCCCCGACGGGATGCTGTGGACGATCGCGATCGTTGGGCTCGGCGGCGCCATCGCGCTCGGGATCGATGGCGTGATCGAGGTGAGCTCGTGGCTATCCGTGTTCATCGCGTTCGGCGGGTTCATCGTGGTCGCCTACAACCTGGAGCTGTTCGGGGGCTGGTTCCATTCGGACCTGTGGTTCGCGCTCGCCTGGGGCGCCTTCCCCGCGCTGACCGGGTCCTTCGCGCAGGCCGGGCGAGTCACGGCGCCTTCCATAGTCATTGGGGGGGCGTGCGCCGCGCTGTCCGCAGCGCAGCGCACGCTCTCGACCCCGGTCAGGCGGTTGAGGCGGCACGTCAGATCCGTCTCGGGGGAGCTCAGGCTGGCGGACGGGAGCGCGGAGGCGCTCGACGCCTCCGCGCTTCGCCGAACTCCCGAAACGGCCCTCAGGTATCTCTCGCTGGCGATGGTCCTGCTGGGAGCGGGCCTCGTGACCGCGCGATTCATGTGATCCGACCCTCTGTCCGATCGCCGTTCATCCTTATTTTCCCGAGCCGGTAGGCTGGACTCCATGACCCGCCCGACCACCATCGGTGAACTTCGCACCGGCGGCTATCCCGACCGCACCGTGAAGGAAGAGCTCCGGGCCAACCTTCTGGCCAGGCTGGGTCTGGGGGAGCAGCTGTTCCCCTCGATCGTCGGGTTCGATGCGTCGGTGCTCCCCGCACTGGAGCGCGGCATCCTGGCCGGCCACGACCTGATCCTGCTCGGCGAGCGCGGACAGGCCAAGACCCGGCTGATCCGAAACGTGGTGGGGCTCCTCGACGACGAAGCGCCGGCCATTGCCGGCTGCGAGGTGAACGACCATCCGTACCGGCCGATCTGCGCCCGGTGCCGAGCGCTTGTTGGGACTGAGGGTGACGCCGTCCCCGTCTCCTGGATCGGACGGGACCAGCGGTACGCGGAGAAGTTGGCCACCCCCGACACCTCGGTGGCCGACCTGATCGGCGACGTCGATCCGATCCGGGTGGCGGAGGGCCGGTACCTGGGCGACGAGCTCACGATCCACTACGGGCTCATCCCACGGACCAACCGCGGAATCGTGGCCATCAACGAGCTCCCCGACCTCCCCGAACGCATCCAGGTTGCCCTGTTCAACATCCTGGAGGAGCGCGACGTCCAGATCCGCGGATACCGCATCCGGCTCCCGCTCGACCTGCTTCTGGTCGTGACGGCGAACCCCGAGGACTACACGCACCGTGGGCGGATCGTCTCACCCCTGAAGGATCGGTTCGGCACCCAGGTTCGGACGCACTACCCGGAGTCGCTCGCCGACGAGATCCGGATCATGGACCAGGAGGCCCGCCCGCCGGCCGGCGACGCGCCGATCCGCGTTCCCCGGTACATGGAGGAGGTGCTGGCGGCCCTGACCGCCGAGCTCAGGCGGTCGCCCCACGTGAACCATCGTTCGGGTGTGTCGGTGCGGTATTCGATCGGCAACCTCGAGACGATGTCGGCGGCTGCGGTCCGCCGCGCGGCCCGAACGGGTGAGCCGGAGGCCGTGCCTCGGGTGTGCGACCTCCCGGCCGTGGTTGAGGCCTCGCTCGGTCGGGTCGAGTTCGACACCATCGAGGAGGGACGAGAGGAAGAGATCCTGCTTCGAGCCCTCCGCACGGCCGAGCTGGAGGTGTTCCGCCGCCGGTTGTCCGGTTTCGACTTCGCCCCGATCCTGTCGAAGTTCGGCGGCGGGTTCGTGGCCGAGACGTCGGACCTCACGCCGGCCTCGGAGGTGCTCGGTCAGTTCGGTGATCTCCCGGGTCTGGCCAAGTTGCTCGAGCGGCTGGGCGTGGAGGAGGAGAGTCCCGGCGTGGCCGCTTCCGCCGTCGAATTCGCCCTCGAAGGGCTGCATCTCTCCCGCCGACTGAACAAGGAGCAATCCGGAAGGCTGGGGGCCTACCGGTACGAGGGACCCCTGGCCTCGTAGGATTTGCCGCCATGCGTCGGGTCCACGAGTTCGTCGGGTACGTCGTCGTCGCGCTGTTCGCGGTGGGTTGGCTGTGGGGCCTCGTGATCTGGATCGCGAGACGCCAGGCCGGCGACTGGTTCTGGAGGTGGCTGGCGGCGGTCCAGGTGGTGGCCGTCGTACAGGCGCTCATCGGCGTCGTGCTGCTCATCCTGGGGTATCGGCCTGAGACCTGGCTCCACTACGTCTACGGGTTCGGTCCGCTCGTCCTTCTGGCCATCGCCCACGCGTTCGCCCGGGAGGAGCCGTTCCGAACCCACCCGTGGGTCCCCTTCGCGTGGGCTGCGTTCTTCTGCTTCGGCCTGGCCCTGCGCGCGCTCACCACCGGGCTCGGCTTCGCGTAGCGGCCGCACGACGTTCCGCAAGACCCGGCGTACCCTGGGTGGATGCGCTCGCGGTACTCGCAGTGGGATGGGAGTCAGGACCCCTTCGGGCCGGACGTCCCGGCCGCCGAGCTCCTCGAGGAGATGTCGGAGGACCTGCTGTCGGGAGCCGGGGCGCAGGGAGCGATGTCCGGACTGCTGCGGCGGGGGATGCGCGGGCGGTTCGGGGGCCTCGACGCACTCCGGGCGCGGCTGCGTGAGGCTCGGGCCCGCGAGCAGGCCCGGCTGAACCTCCAGGGCCCGCTGGACGAGATCCGGGAGCGGCTGGGGGAGATCGTTGAACGCGAACGCTCGACGCTGTCGTTCAAGGTTGAGGAAGACGCCCGGATGCGTGAGGCGGTCCTCGATTCGCTTCCCCCGGACGTCCCGGGCCAGATCCGCGAGCTGTCGGACTATCGGTTCGTCGATCAGCAGGCCCAGCGGGAGTTCGACGAGCTGATGGAGCACCTGAGGGACCAGGTGCTCGGGGCCTATTTCCGCAACATGGCCGAGGGGATGCGCAACCTCTCCCCGGAGCAGATCCAGCGGTTCAAGGACATGCTCGCCGAGCTGAACCAGATGGTCGAACGGCGAGACCGGGGCGAGGACGATGGCTTCGACGGGTTCATGCAGAGGTACGGGGACATGTTCCCCGACAACCCGAGGACGCTGGACGAGCTGCTCGAGAACATGGCCCGGAGGATGGCAGCGCTGTCCAGGCTGCTCGCCTCGCTCTCGGCCGAGCAGCGGGCCGAGCTCCAGGCCCTCGCCGAGCAGGTGATGGCCGACATGGATCTCGCTTTCGAGGTCGATCGGCTGGGGGCGAACCTCGCATCGATGTTCCCCCACATGCCGTGGGGGGATCCGGCGCTGGCGGCCGGAGACGAGTCCATGCCCTTCTCGGCGACGGTCGACGCCATGGAGCGGCTGCACGATTTCGAGGATCTGGACCGATCGATGCGCGGGGAGTACGCGGGGGCATCGCTGGAGGACGTCGACGAGGAGGCTCTCCGTCGCACCTTGGGCGAGGCTGCTGCGCGCGATCTCCGGAGGCTCAAGCAGATCGAGCGAACCCTGGAACAGGCGGGCCTGGTCTCTCGGCGTGAGGGACGGTTGGAGGTGACGCCGAAGGGCGCGCGCAAGCTGGGCGAGCGGGCCCTGGTCAAGGTGTTCGAGCGGCTGCGCCGAGACCGGGAGGGGACCCACGATGCCCGGGAGGTCGGTGGCCTGGCCGAGCCGACCGGTTCCACCCGGCCCTGGACGTTCGGCGATACGGGCCAGATCGCGGTGCAGCGCACGGTGTTCAACGCCGTGGTGCGAGGCGGACCCGGCGAGGACGTTCATCTGCTCCCCGACGACTTCGAGTTGGTGGACGCGGAGCAGCGGACCGAGGCAGCCACGGCCTTGCTGCTGGACCTGTCCTTCTCCATGCCACTCCGGGGCCACTTCGTGCACGCGAAGCGGATGGCCCTGGCCCTCCACGCGCTGATCGAGGGCCGATACCCGCACGATCGCCTGTACATGATCGGCTTCTCCGACTACGCGAGGCGGATGGAGCCCCAGGACCTCACCGCCGCGGGATGGGAGCGCGTCTACGGCACGAACATTCAGCACGCGTTCAACCTGGCCGGGCGGCTGCTGGCGCAGCACCCCCGGGCCACGCGGCAGGTGATCATGGTGACGGACGGTGAGCCCACGGCTCACCTGGAAGGCGAGGAGGTGTTCTTCTCCTGGCCGCCCGTCCCCAGGACCATCGAGCTGACCCTGACAGAAGCGCTGCGGCTGTCGCGCGCCGGCGTGACGGTGAACGTGTTCATGCTGGAGGACTCGCCGGGGTTGATCCGGTTCATGGAACGGCTGGCCAAGCTCACCGCCGGGCGCGTCTTCCTGATGGACGACCGGGAGATCGGCGACTTCATCGTCCGGGATTACGTGTCGCGGCGGCCTCAGTAGTTCGATCCAGCTCAGGTTCGCGCGGCCGTGTCCCACCACATCGTCACCAGGGGCTGCGTGTCCGGTCCCGCCGACCAGAGTCCCTGGTGCTGCGCCAGGCGCGCTCCCAGGGCCTCCGCCACCTCGTCGTCGCGATCGGGCGTCAGGCACAACCGTCGTCGGATGAGCCCGACGGCGTCTTCGCGCCGCTGGAATCCGCCCGGCCCCGATGGCCGCTCGACGTCCTCGCGTCTGATGTCGAATCCAAAATCGCGGAGCGCGTCCTCGGCGTCGTCGGCCGTGGGTTCGGTGGGGCGTTCGAGGCGATGGAACCGGAGCCACAGGTCGGTCATCCATGCCAGCGGGTGCGTGGCCGTGATCTCGATCACCACGCGGTTGCGAGCGTGAGCATCCAGCGCCTGCACGAAGGGCTCGAGGTCCCGAACGTTGTACAGGACGTGCGCGCACACCACGACGTCGGCGGGCTCGACCTCATCCGCGACGTCAGGCCACCGGCCGAGGACCGGGACCGCGTCGACGCCGGCGGCCGCCCCGGCCCGCCGGAACTCCTCCGTCATGGCCTCCGAGCTGTCGACGCCGGTGATCCGAGACGCCTGCGGCGACAGTCGAACCGACGCGGCCCCCGCACCCACGCCGACGTCCAGGACCGTGCCGCCACGCGGCAGCGCCTCCGCGGCCCGAACGGTTGTGGGTGACAGCTCCCCGATCCTTGCCCGTTCCACACGGGACCGGAACAGCTCGGGCGGGAAGGTCCACGGCGACTCGGGGGCCCGCCACATGATCTCGTCCGGGATGGCCCAGCTCGCCAGGGCGGCGCCCCATCGCCCCGAGGCGTTCACGCCCTCATGCCGGCGCTCAGTCCCGCTCGGTCATGACCTGGTCGGTGTGCTCTCCGAGGAGGGGTGGTGGGCGGCGGACCGGCAACAGGCCGCCGGAGAGCCGGATGGGGTTGGCAACCAGACGAAGCGCTCCTCGGGCTCGATCCACCACGTCCTGCACCATGGCAAGGCCCTCCGGCGAGGCGAACACCTCGTCCAGCCTCCGGACCGGAGCGCACGGCACGCCCATGGCCTCGAGGTCTCGCAGCCATCCGTCGGCCGCGCGGGCCCGGAAGGCATCCTGCAGCAACGGGATCAGCTCGGAGCGGTTCCGAACGCGAGCGTCGTTCGTGGCGAAGCGAGGATCCCCGGCCAGCTCGGGTCGTCCGATCACCTCGCAGGTATGCAGGAAGAGCTTGTCGTTGCCGGCCGCGAGGATGAATGGGCGATCGGCGGACTCGAACAGCTGATAGGGAACGATGTTCGGGTGCTCGTTGCCCATGGGGCCGGGGACGTCGCCGCCCAGCAGGTAGTTCGCCGCCTGGTTCACCAGCGCGGCGAGGCTCGCCTCGAACAACGAGACGGTGACCTTCCGTCCCCGGCCCGTCCGAGCCCGGCCGAGGAGCGCGGCCTGGATACCGTTCGAGGCGTACAGCCCGGCGATCACGTCCAGGAGCGCGACCCCGACCTTGGTGGGCTCCCCGCCCGGATGGCCGGTAAAGCTCATCAGGCCCGACAGGGCCTGAACGATGATGTCGTAGCCCGGCCTCGAGGCTCCCTCGCCTTCATCGGAGAACGCGACCAACGAGCAATACACGAGGCCCGGATGGATGGAGTCGAGGGATCCGTAGTCCAGCCCGAAGCTCGCCATGAGCCCGGGCCGGAAGTTCTCGACCACCACGTCCGCCCGGATGGCCAAGTCGCGGGCGGCGTGTCTTCCGTCGGCGGTTGAAAGGTCGAGGACGACCGATCGTTTGTTTCGGTTGAGCGAGAGGAAGTACGCGGCGTCCTCGCCCACGAACGGTGGCCCCCACCGCCTGGTGTCGTCGCCGATGCCTGGGCGTTCGACCTTCACCACGTCGGCGCCCAGGTCGGCCAGGATCATGGTGGCCAGTGGGCCCGCGAGGACCCGAGAGAAATCCACCACTCGCACCCCAGAGAGGGGCGCATCGATGGCCGTCCGACCGGTGGGCTCGTCGTGGTGGCCTGACACCGGATCTCCACCAACGAGGGCTACGGGGCAACGACGGAGCCGCCGGAACCCGAAGGTCCCAGCGGCTCCATCGAGGTGTATACACCGCTTCCGGCGACGGGGTCAAGTCCTGGCGGCGTCGGCATGATCGCCAGGTGCCCCGACCGGCTGGCGGTCCGGCTCGGAAGTTGCCACGATAGCCACTGTGAACCAGGAGAGCCTTGAGCGGGCGAACGCGTTCCTTGCCGCAGTGGCGTCCAGGGTCGAACCGGGTGAGGCACTGGAGGTGGGCCCGGCGGACATCGCGCGGGACATGGGCCTTCCCGAGCCGCTCGCAGCTGCCCGCGCGGTCCGGGCGTTGCTGGCGCGGCGGCGCCTGGAGATGGTGGATGGCAAGTATCGACTCGTTGATCCCAGGCCCATCGAGCCCGGCGAGCGGGAACAGGTGCCCCGCCCCCGCAGGCCGAGGTCTCCTCGGCAGCGGGCGGCCGAACCCGGTCCCCCGTCCCGGCCGACGTATTCGGAGATCGGGCGCGAGGCTATCGAACGGATGATCGAGCTCGGCCGAGAGGTCGCCTCCCTCCGGGCCGGCCTGCGCACCGCCAGGGAGGAGGCCCGCGAGTCCCGCGAGGCTCGGGACGAGGCGGAGCGCCGCGCGCAGGCGCTTGCCAGCCGGGTCAGGGATCTCGAGGCCCGGGCCGAGATGGCCGAGTCGAACCTTCGGACCCTCCTTGCTGCGGCCCGGGCGACGGGTCGCGAGGTGCCGGTGGGGAACACCGAGATGGAAGCCATCCTCGGCGTCCTGAAGGGCGACCAGGAGGAGCGGGAGCGCTCGGCGAACGCCTGAACCGGTCGACGGACCGCGTCGTCGACCGGTCAGCCCCGAGGTTGCGCTGTGGACAGCTCGCCTCCCTCGCCGACGGTGACGGCGGCGAGGTGGCAGGCGGCGAAGTGCCCGGGGCGAAGCTCCATCAGCCCGAGGTCCTCTCCTCGGCACCGGTTCTCGACACCGGCGGCTCGGGCTGCACCCGATGCTACTTCGGGGCACCTGGGGTGGAACCGGCATCCGGCCGGGATCCTCGTTGGGTCCGGCGGCTCCCCGGTGAGGATCGGCCGGTCCAGTCCACCGGCCTCGGGGACCACGTTCAGCAGCGCCTTCGTGTAGGGATGGAGTGGCCGGGTCAGCACGGTCTCGGCCGGGCCGATCTCGACGATGCGTCCGAGATACATCACCGCGACCCGGTCGGCGATGGTCCACGCGAGCCCGAGGTCGTGCGTCACCACCAGGATGGCGAGGCCGAGTTCGTCGCGGAGCTTGAGGAGCAGACGAAGGATCTCGCCGCGCACCGACGCATCGAGGTTCGACACGGGCTCGTCGGCCACCAGCATCACCGGGTCGAGCACGAGGGCTCCGGCGATCACCACCCGCTGGCGTTGCCCTCCGGAGAGCTCGTGCGGGTAGTTCAGGAAGAACCGTTCGGGAGGTCGCATCCCGGCCCGTGAGAGCGCGCGAGCCACGAGCTCCTGCTCGGTCTCGCCGTTCGGGCCGTGGTGGATCCGATGGATCCGCAGGCCTTCGGCAACCGACTCGTAGATGGTCTGACGAGGGTTGAGCGCGCCGGTGGGGTCCTGAAAGATCATCTGCACCTTTCGCCGATACGCGCGAAGGCCCTTCGAGATCTTCCTGCCCTGGAACAGGATCTGGCCTTCCCTCGGCGGCTCGAGGCCCATGATGGCCCTCGCGGTCGTGGTCTTTCCGCACCCCGACTCACCGGCCAGGGCGAGCACCTCGCCCTGGCGAAGTTGAAGGCTCACGCCGTCCACGGCCCTGGACTGCGTCGCCTTCCGGCCGAGGATGCCGGCACCCAGGCCGACCCGTCCGGCGAACGTGACCTTGAGGTCGCGGACCTCGAGCAACGGTGGGGCCCCCTCTGGGTACTCCGCGGGGGAGGTCCGCTCGCTCATCGATCAGAGCCGGGGGTCCGGACGCCCTCGAGCACCGGCGCGGCCGAATCGACCAGGAGGCACGCGGCCCGCCACCGCGGGCTCACGTCGAAGAGCCGCGGGTCGATGTGCGGGCAGGCCTCGAATGCGAGGGGACAGCGCGGATGGAACGTGCATCCGCTTGGAAGGTCCTGCGGATACGGCGGGTCACCGGGCAGGCCCGAAGGGGCCTTGCGGAACCTCCCCTCGCCGATCGCGGGGAACGCATCGGCCAACGCCCTGGTGTAGGGGTGCGCCGACTCGTAGAAGACCGACTGGGCGGGACCCTCCTCGACGATCCTCCCGGCGTACATGATCGCCAGCCGGTCGCACACCTCGACCAACACCGACAGGTCGTGAGTGATGAACAGCATGGCCAGTCCGAGATCTCGCTGGAGCTCCTTCAGCAGCCTCAGCACCTGCGCCTGCACCATCACGTCGAGGGCGGTGGTCGGCTCATCGGCGATGATCAGACTGGGGTTGCAGGCCAGGGCCATGGCGATCATCACCCGCTGCTTCTGGCCCCCCGAGAGCTCGTGGGGGTAATCCCTTATCCGCCGAGGCGGCAGGCCGACCTGCTCGAGCAGGCCACCTACCCGAACGTGGGCTTCCCGCTCGCCGGCCTGATGGTGGATGAGGATGGCCTCCTCGATCTGCTCGCCGACCCGCTGCACGGGGTTGAGCGCATGCATGGCCCCCTGGAACACGATCGAGGTCTCCGTCCACCGCACGGCCCGCAGGCGTCCCGGCCTCATGGCCAGCACGTCCTCGCCGTTCAGCAGGATGGAGCCGGTGACCTCGGTCCCTCTCGGGAGCAGCCGCAGCAGGGCTCCGGCGATCGTGGACTTGCCACACCCGGACTCGCCGGCGAGTCCCAGGACTTCCCCTTTCCCGATCTCGATGTCCACTCCCCGGACGGCCGGGACCGGCCCTCCCTGCGTGTGGTAGTTCACGAACAGGTCGCGGACCGAGAGGAGGCTCATCGCGCTCTGAGCTTGGGGTTGAGGATGTCGTCCAGCGCGTACCCGATCATCGTGAACGACAGGACGACCAGGACGATGGCCAGGCCGGGTGGGACGACCCACCACCAGTCGCCGGCGAACGGCGCGCCGGCCCCGAACGAGTTCTCCAGTATGGTCCCCCAGGAAGTATGGAGCGGGTCCCCCAGTCCCAGAAACGACAAGGTCGACTCGTAGAGGATGGCCAGCGCGACGGTGAGCACGGTGTTGGCGAAGATCAACGGGCCGACGTTGGGGAGGATGTGCCGGGTGACCAGGTGCCAGTCGCTCGCGCCCAGGGCACGCGCTCGCTCGACGTACGGGCGGGTCTTCAGCGACAGCACCTGGGCCCGGATGACGCGAGCGGCTTGCGGCCACGACGTGATGGCGATGACGAAGATGACCGTTAAGAAGGACGGACCGAGCAGGGTGGCCAGCACGATGGCAAGCGGGAGGAACGGGATCACCAGGAACCAGTCCGTGAGCCGCATCAACACGGTCTCTCGCCAGCCCCCGTAATAGCCGGCTATCAACCCGATGGTGATACCGATCAAAATCGTGATCGCCGTGGAGACCAGCCCCACGATCATGGAGATCCGGGTCCCCCAGATCGTGAGCGTGAGCACCGAGCGTCCCAGGTCGTCGGTGCCCAGCGGGTACTTCAGGGTGGGCGCGTGGAGCTGCGGTCCGGTGGAAGGGCAGGTGGGATCGAGGCCGCAGGAGCTGGCCAGGAGCGGGGCGAAGATGGCCACGAAGATGAAGAACCCCAGGATGATCAGACCGGCCATACCCATCCTGTTCTTCCGGTATTCCCTCCACACGCGCTTGGCCGCCGCCTTGCGGCGGGCCCTCGCGATCTGCTTGGGCGTGCGGGGGGGCTCCCCCGGTACATCGATGTGGACGGCCGGGGCGGTGGCGACGGGCTCGGTCGACGTCGGCTGGGGTCGCATGGCTCAGCCCGCCCGCACGCGAGGATCCAGGTAGGAATACAGGAGGTCCGCCACGAGGTTCGCCACGATCACAGAGGCGCTGAACAGGAGGAACAGGCCCTGGAGGACGGGGAAGTCGCGCTGATCGACCGAAGTCGCCGTGAGGAGTCCGAGGCCCGGCCAGTTGAAGATCAGCTCGATGGTGATCACACCCGAGAGCACGAACCCGAGCTGGAGGATGGTCACCGTCATCGTGGGGAGCAGCGCGTTCGGGACGGCATGGCCGTACAGGACGCGGTTCTCCCGCACCCCCTTTGCCCGGGCGGTGATGATGAAGTCCTCGCCGAGTGTCTCGAGGAGCGAGGAGCGCATGATCAGCGAGTACTCCCCGAGATAGGAAAGCGTGAGTACGGAGAACGGCAGCACCATGTGGTTCACCACATCCACGACGTGGGCCAAGCCCGTGTAGCCGGCGCCGGTACTCTCGTAGCTCCCGGTGGGGAACAGCGCGGGGAACGGCCCGACCCCGACAGCGAATGCCATGATGACGAGGAGCCCGAACCAGAACTCCGGCATGGAGTACGTGAACAGGGTGAATCCCAGCATGCCCTGGTCGTACTTGCTCCCTCGGCGCCATCCCTGGCGGATCCCGATCCAGATGCCGAGGGCCGTCGAAGCAAGCGTCGACAGCCCGATCAGCAGGACCGTGGGCCAGATCCGCCCCGCGATCACCTGGGAGACCGGGAGGTTGAAGAAGTACGAGTACCCAAGGTGTCCCTGGAACGTCTCCTTCACGTAGTGGGCGAACTGTTGCGGAAGGGGTAGGTCGAGCCCAAGTTGGCGCTGAAGTTGCAGCACAGCCTGGCCCGAGATTCCCGAGTGGCCCCGGAGGAGCTGGGTCACGGGGTCGCCCACCGCCCGGAACAGGAAGAAGTTGAAGGCCAGCACGAACGCCAGGGTGAGGAGCGCCTGGAGCACCTTGGAGATCAGGTACCGGCGCGTGCTCACCCTGGTCGATCGCTCCCTGTGCTGCTCACCCGCCTCGGCTCAGACGCGGTCCTCGTCACTCACCCTGCGCCGTCCCAGCATGATGCCAGCGATGACGACGGCCAGCCCAACGACGACGATCCCGATCCACACCCAGCCCGGGATCCCCTCGCTCTTGGCCGCGGCCGCCTCACCGGTCACCGGCCGGATGCTGAGGAACCCGAAAGGACCCCACGTCGCCAGGAGGTCCCCCACGCCCTCCGGCTGCGTGACGTACCCCGTGAACCGATCGGTCCGGTAGGCCTCCAGGTAGTTCGTGTAGGCGAGCATGATGTACGGCTGCTGCTCGTACAGGATCTGCTGCATCTGGTGCACGATGTCGACGCGCTGTTCCGTGCTGGTCGCGGTGAGCTGCTGATCGTACAGCTTGTCATACTCAGGGTCGCAGAAGAAGCTGTCGTTGTTGCCGTACACGCCGGGCTTCGGAGCCCGCTGCTCGCAGGTGAAGATCCCCAGGATGTAGTTCGGGTCGGGATTGGGGAACCATCCCCAATGGAACAGCTCGTAGTCACCCGACTCGATGATGGTCGTGAGCTTGCCGGAGCTCACTGCAGAAACCTTGACACCGACCCCGATCTGTTCCAGCCACGATTTCACGAAGGGCGCGGTCTTGATGGTGTTCTGGTCAGATGTCCGCGTGAAGTACCGGAGGACGACGTTCTCGCCGGTCTTGGGGTCGTTCACCACCCCGTCACCGTCGGTATCCGTATATCCCGCGGCCGTGAGGTCTGCTTTCGCCTTCTCCAGGTCGAAGTTCAACGCCTCGTCCGGCGGGGGATCCCAGTTGCCGGTCGTTGCACCCGGCTGCACTGGGGAATCGGCGACGGCCGCATAGCCCCCGTACACCTTGTCCACGAGCGTTTGCTTGTCGATGGCCTGGGCGATCGCTCGGCGGAAGGCCGGATCCGACGTCGCGTGGATCCCGTCACCGTGGGGGACGAATCCGCCGGCCTTGTTGGTCTGGAACGCCGACCCGGTGTTGATGCCAAGCTCGTCGAACAGAGGGATCTGAGCTCCCCAGGTCTTGATGTCCGGCTTGGTCTTCAACGAGTTCAGGATGTTCGCGGAGTCGAAGAAGCCGAAGTCGATCTCTCCCCGTTGCAGGGCCGCAGCCATCTGGTTCTCGTCGTTGAAGACCTTCTCGATGATGACGTCCACATGCGGCTCCAGCCCGATCTCGGTTCCCCAGAAGTTGGGGTTTCGTTCCAGTCGAACGAAGTCGCCCGGCTTCTGTTGCGTGACCACCCACGGGCCACTGCCCACCGCCGGGACGTTCTCGAACTTCTTCGGCTCGTCGATCTTGCTCCAGATGTGCTCGGGGAGGATGAAGTCGTACATCCACACGGACTCCCCATTGAACACCGACGTCGGCCGGTCGGTGTGGATGACGAA
>JBIOXZ010000102.1:0-5330 GCA_044869895.1 Actinomycetota bacterium
CGCCGCAACAGAGAAGGGGTCCAGTCGAGGATTAGCGACGAGCCTGTTGCCTCAACTGAGGACACCGGATGGAGCCTTTATGGAGCCCCGTGGTTGCAACCGTTCACGCGCTCATCGGGCTCCCTCAGCCACGCCGGTAGCGCCTAGCCTTCATAGCCGCGGCCGTGTGCTCGACGATCGCGCGTACGACCGGCTCCCAGTCGCCTCGATCCACGCCATGACCCGCTCCCTCGAGCGTCAGCAGTCTCGCGCCCGGGATCTCCCCGGCCAGCGCTTGCCCGTGTTCGAGCGGGAACATCGGATCAGCGGTGCCGTGGACCACCAGCGCGGGCACGCCGATCGAGGACAGCGGGCGGTGATGCATCTCTCCCTCCGGGATCGCCCCGTGGTTCTCGGAGGACGCGATGTTGCGCGCGCGCGCGACGTCGCGACAGACGAGCTCGCGCACCGCCTCCTCGTCGAACGGGCGCTCGCCTCCCGCGAGCACGCGCGCGTAGTCGATCAGATACTCGACCACCGAGCCTTCGTCCGACCAGTCCACTGTGGCGGTCGTCAGGAACTGCCGGTACCGGTCGGTCGCCGGCGGCAGCAAGCGCTCACCCGGAGTCGCAGGAGACGTGCTGATGAGGACGAGGGAGAGGACGCGATCGGGGTAGCCGAGCGCGAGCAGCTGCGCGAACGCTCCGCCGGCCGAGACGCCCACGACGTGCGCGGCTGGAATTGCGTAGGCGTCGAGCACGCCAACCGCGTCGGCGACGAGGTCGGCCCCCGTGTACTCGGGGCGTCCCGGCTCGTAGGTGACTGAGCGACCGGTGTCGCGGTGGTCGTAGCGAATCACGAACCGCCCGCCCTCGACGAGCATCAGGCAGAAGCCCTCCTCCCACCAGAGCATCGAGCCACCGACGCCCATCACCAGGAGGATCGGCGGATTGGCCGGATCGCCGAAGGGTTCCGTGCAGAGCTGGCCGCCGTTCGCTTCGATCATCCGCTCAGCCAGCTCCGCTCCTCCTCTCGAAACCATCGAGGAACTCCCTCAGCCTCTGCATGTTCGCGGGCGTCTCATCTCTTCGCCTCTCGCACAGTGCGACCGGCACCAACAGCCTGCCAAGGCCGTGTCGCCCCGAGTCGAGACCAATCGTCACCAGCGGCCGCCGACTCCTATCGACCCCCCTCTCTCATCGAGAGGGCGTCGCGACCACTGAGATCAGTGGTGTAAACCGTCGACCGCGGCGGGGTCCAGGCCAAGTGCTTTCGATCGCCTGGCTGTGGAGAGACGTGTGGGGTCGATCCTGGATTCGAGTCCGCTTTGGTCCCTAGCGTCCAGGCCACGTTGTCTCTCTTGGCGCAAGCGCGGCGTCATGAGCGCCTCGCTCTGGCGTAACTGCACGCTGAGTCACCGCAGCGCTTCTCGCTCACCAGTGGTCGGGTCGACGTCGCACTCGTTCATCCGCGCTACCAGCCGCGGCTCATAGGGGAGTGCGCTCGGGTGGCCCGTCGCATGCTTCCTTCGCCCTGTCCCATCATCGGGAACATCGAGTCAGCGTTTGCTGCGGCATCATCTTCACCCACGACGCAGGCCGCAGCGACCACGCGCCCTGACGCTCCAGCCCTGCGTTGAGTCGGTAGATACGACGCTCCGGGGACCGCTCCAAGAGCGCTGGGACGGACGATCGCTCGTGCTCTGTTACATCTTCGATCTCAGATCCCGCTGTTGTCGGACTGGTCGTCGATCTCGGTTTCGGTGACGGGGTAAGGGACTGTTGGTTGATTACCTGTGCCCTTCTCTGTGCGAGGAATCACAAGATCCACGACCGTGGCCTTCAGCAGGGGGACCTGCAACCCCCATCCCCGGACAGGAAGGGCTAGGGCAGGATCTCGACGTACCCGTCCGTCCCATGCACGCGGATCCGCTGCCCATCCCGGATCAGCCGGGTGGCATGCTCCACGCCCACGACGGCCGGCAAGCCGTACTCCCGTGCGATGACCGCGCCATGGGTCATTAGACCCCCCACCTCCGTCACAAGGCCCTTGATTGCGACGAACAGCGGCGACCAGCTGGGATCCGTGTAGGCCGTGACCAGGATGTCGCCCGCTTCGAGATCGGCCTGCGCCATATCCAGGATGACGCGGGCCCGCCCTTCGATGACCCCGGCGGAGACCGGTAGGCCGACCAGGGCACCGGTCGGCACGTCGTCGCGTCGGTACGCCCCGGTGATGACCTCGCCGTCCGATGTGAGCACCCGGGGCGGTGTGAGCGCTTGATACGACCTGAACGCGTCCTTGCGCTGGGAGATGAGCTGATCATCCACCTGGTTCGTGCGCACGACCTCGTGGAGCTCCTGAAACGTGAGGTAGAAGATGTCTTCCTTCTCCCGAAGCACGTGGGCCTGCACGAGGCGCTCGGCCTCTTCCAGCATGGCCTGCTTGTAGACGAAGTACCGGCTGACCATGCCGTACTTCGGATACTCCCGGTACCCGATGAAGGTCCGGACGCGGTCGATCATCCGCTTGGCCTCCTCGGCTTTCTGCTCTCCGTCCGGCAAGGCCCGCAAGCGCTCCAGCAGCTCCTGTTCCTTCGTCCACGCCTCCTGCCGCCCTTGCTCGAAGCGCCGCTCGCCGGCGCCCGGCTCGAAGTTCTTGATGTTGCCGAGGATCACCGGCACGAGCGTGGTGGGGCGTTCGCTCCAACGCGGCCTGGTGATGTCGATCTCGCCGACGCACCGCATGCCGTACAGGTCGAGGAAGGCCCGGATGGAATCCCGCGCTTCCGGCCCGCCCGCGAGCCTGGCCAACTCATCCAGGAAATCCTCGTCCTCGACGTCTTGCAGAAACGCCACTACGTCCGGATGCGGGCGGATCACGTCCGCTACGTCCAGGAGCGCCAGCCCCATCTCCGACGTGACGTTGTGGGGGACGGACTGCGTGAGCGTGTCGGCCGCGTTCTTCTCGCCCAGCCACGCCTGCAGCTGCTCGTTCAGCCACCAGGTGGCGTCCATCGCCCCCATGAACACCTGATGGCTCTGCGGATCGAACAAGATCCGCTTCAGCTCCAGGATGTCCGCCAGGATGAAGTCGAACAGCGCCGATCCGGACTTCGTCCGGATGTCGCGCTTCAAGTCGGCGATGGAAGCCTGGGTGCGGGCGATGAGCTCGGTGACGATGGCCGGATCGGTCTCGATCGGGGCTGGCGCGTCGCCAGGCGGCGCCACGCCGGGGTCCTCGTCCGGGAGAGACGGGATGAAGTCGCCGCGTTCGAGGATGGTCTCCAGCGCGTCGCGGATCAGCGGATCGGATTTCCCCAGGACCTCTAGGAGGCCGGCGCGGCTCGCTGGCCAAGCCAGGCGCGGGGTGACGTCGACGAACAGCCTCCCGCCGGCCTCGTACATCGGCGGCAAGGCCGTCAGCTGGAACAGCGAGAGCCCCAGGGGCTTCATGGGGTCGGTCATCATCTGCTGATGACCGACGGAGACGTAGACGTGGTTCTCTCGGTCGCCGGCCGCGGGGATGGGGAACAGTGTGGTGATCGGCCGGCTCTGGACGACCTGGAAGGCATCGTCGACCAGGCACCATTCGATGTCCTGAGGGCGGCCGAAGTGCGCTTCGATCCGCCGTCCCAACTGCGCGAGCCGCACGACCTGCGCATCCGTCAGCGCTGCCTGCTCCTGCCGCTCCGGGTCGATCGCTTCTTCCTGCGTCCCGCCGGCCGGCAGGGCGTGGACGGCCAGCTGCTTCGTGGCGACCGCCTTGGCGACCAGCTCGCCGTCGCGCACCTTGAAGACGTCCGCGTTCACCAGACCGGAGACGAGGGCCTCGCCGAGGCCGAAGCTAGCCTCCACGGTGGCGACCTTCCGGTTGGACGTGACGGGGTCGGCCGTGAACAGGATGCCGGCCACCTGCGGGAAGGCCATCTGCTGCACGACCACGGCCATGTGGACCTTCTGGTGGTCGAAGCCGTTTCGCAGGCGGTAGGTCACGGCACGCTCGGTGAAGAGCGACGCCCAGCACCGGCTGATGTGCTGGAGGATCGCCGCCGGCCCCACGACGTTCAGGTACGTGTCCTGCTGGCCTGCGAAGGAGGCTCTCGGCAAGTCCTCTGCCGTCGCGCTCGATCGGACGGCGTAGGCGGCTTGCTCGCCGAGCCCGGTGAGCGCGCGGGTGATCGCCGCCGCCAGATCGTCGGGGATGGCGATCCCTTCGAGGGTCTGGCGGATCTCCGCGCTGAGCGCGCTGATCGCTTCCCGGTCGTCCAGCTTCAAGCGCGACAGCCGATCGAGCCGTTCGTGGATCGACGGCGCTTCCGCCATGATCCGCCGGAAGGCGTCCGTCGTCACGCAGAAGCCAGCCGGCACGCAGATGCCTTCGATCCGCGAAAGCTCCCCCAGGTGCGCGCCCTTACCGCCAACGACCGCGACCTGCGTCCGGTCGATCTCCTGGAAACCCAACACGTAGCAGCCCATCCGCTCACCTCCCTCTCGCGAAAGGGCGCTCGCCCGCCAACATCAGCCCGGTCGGACCTCCTCCGGCGATCACCACCGCATGTTCGGTCATCGCCACACTCCGGCCGGATACGTCGACAACGACACACGCATTTCGCTCCTCCCATTTCCGTAGGCGCTGGCTTGCGGACTGTGATTGTGCGGCACGACCCCGGGCTTGCCACCCAGTGGCAACCGGTGGCAAATGGGAGGGCCGCGAAAACGGCGCAAAGACGCGAAAAGCCGTTGCCGTGGGTTGCGACCAGTTGCCGATCGGAGCGCATGGTAACGAGGGGTCGACGGTTCGAGTCCGTCAGAGGGCTCTGCAAAAGTCCTGCACGTCGCGGCTTTCTTGCTCTCTCGTTCAGATCGACTTGCTTCTCGCCGAACGTGGAGAACGCCTACCTCGAGAACGCGACTGCCTGGCTGATCGAGCGCGTCGCCACGGCGAAGGCGCGACGCCGTCTTCGCCCTGAACGGCGCGCAACGGGCGCTCATCTTCGATCTCGACGGCACGCTCGTCGACAAGGTTGAACACAGATAGAGCTCCGCTGTCGCGGTGGAAGGAGGAAACGATGCAAAGGGAATCCGACCCGAACAGCGACTACACCAGGATTTGGTCTCAGTCGGGAGAGATCAAGCACGCAAAGCTGGCCGACGGGACGCGCTTGAGGTACCTGAAGGAGGGCTCCGGCCCGGCGCTGATCTTGCATCACACCGTCCGGACTCAGCTCGATCAGTTCCAACTTGTGATCCCGAAAATCGTGCACGCCTTCACGGTCTATGCGATCGACATGCCCGGCATGGGGTGGTCGGACATCACGCCGGGCGCGAGCTACACCGAGTCGGCGCTCC
>JBIOXZ010000103.1:0-13041 GCA_044869895.1 Actinomycetota bacterium
TGAGCAGAGCCGGGAGCGCAAAGAGATCGGCTGGATCCTGCGTTAGCGCTGCAGGCTGGCCGGCAGCGCCGCCCAATGCGCCGATGGGCCACCGGATCCAGCCGAATACCACCTCAAGGAGGTGATCCCCAACCGGGAACAGTTCCGCGGCCGCGAAGATACTCCCCGTAACCAGGATGCATGTCGTCAGCAGCTGCCGAGAGGGGTGCTGCAGTCGGCCAGTAAAAGCCTTGGCGATCTCGACGAGCGATAGCAGCAGCAACGGGAAGAACACGAGCCCTGCGACGTCGGATAGCTTGCCAGTGACGATTCCAGGCCACCGGTCCTTCAACACGTGATCGTTGGCGATCAAGACTCCGACGGCTGCGATGGCAACCGGATGGAGCATCGCGTCACCGGGCGTCGACGGGCGGACGCGATGAACGATCGCGCTCATGCGCGATCCTCCAACGCGACCTCGGGGTCGGCTCCTTCGGGGACGCCGTCCTGGAACTCGCCGAGCTCAACGGCCAGCGCTCGCGCGTCGGGGACCGGCGCCTCCGACCGTCCCCACAGGGCGTCCCTGACGATCGGTTGTCCTTTGCCCAGCGTGATCGCCGTTTCGAAGATTTCAACCGGCTGCTCCACTCGCACCTGGGCGTGGGCTCCCTCTGGGGGATCGGAGCCGTAATAGGAGATGTGGGCCGTAACCGACCATTCGACCCGAACCGATCCGATATGCAGATTCCGGGGCCAGCGGAACCTCGCTTCGTAGGTCCCGAGGCACCTCGCGCCGAAGCACACTTGATGCTCGGATCGCAATTCAATGAATCCCCCCTCGCCAAGGGGCGAGCCGGCGATCTTGATGAGATTGGGGGCGAGGGCCGGAGCGCGGCCTGCGGGCACGTCGGACCAGATCGCCTCGAAATCGAAGGAGAGTAGGATCCGTGTCGGCTCGTCGAGTGCCGCGGCGTTCGCCTCGAAGACGAAGCCGGCCGTGGCCAGGGGACGCTCGGGAATGAGCAACAGCGGATGACCCTCGACCGTGTTGCCGATCGAGACCTGAGCCTGCGATGTCGCGAGCGTGGCGATCAAGGCCGCAACGGTCGCGATCGCGGTGGCGACGGCTCGAAGACCGGACGGACGTCTCATCCTGCGGACTCAAGCATCGGCCCGATCGGCGCTGAGATTGACGAATGTCGGCCGGCCGATGGCCGGATTCATCGGGAGCGTGCTCAGCTCGGGTAGTAGGTTGGGGTTGGGCATCCTCGTCTGACATGAAATACGTGTCAGACGACCCGATAGGACCGCTGAGGCTGGCGTCTAGCCGTCCGTGGCTTCCGGGTCCGACTCGACGATGTGCTCGGGCGTGTGGTGCGCCGCTGAGATAGCAGGGATCCGACCCAACCGGCCCGCGTGATAGTCCTCGAACGCCTGGAGCAGCTCGTCCCGCGTGTTCATCACGAACGGCCCGTACCACGCGACGGGCTCGCGGATGGGACGGCCACCGAGGAGCAGCGCCTCCAACGCCGGCGATCGCGACTCCTGGACCGGGGAGGCCTCGAGTGATATCGCGTCGCCCGAGCCGAACACGGCGAGCTGACCGGTCTCGATCGGTCTCCGTTCGGAGCCGACCGTGCCGGCGCCGGCCAAGACGTAGGCCAGGGCGTTGAACTCGGGGCGCCAGGGAAGTTCCAGTCGCGCCCCGGGCGAGATCGTGGCGTGCAGCATGGTCATCGCCGTGTAGGTCTGGCCCGGTCCCCGGCGGCCGGCCACGTCTCCGGCGATCACCCGCACGAGCGCGCCGGCATCGGGGGACGCGAGGAGTGACACCTCGTTGGCCCGGAGGTCCTGGTACCGGGGCGGCGCCCACTTCTCCGCCTTCGGGAGGTTGACCCACAGCTGGATCCCGTGGAACAGGCCGCCGCTCGCCACCAGGCGCTCGGGCGGGCGCTCGATGTGCAGGATCCCGGCGCCGGCGGTCATCCACTGGGTGTCACCGTTCGTGATCACGCCCCCGCCGCCGTTCGAGTCCTGGTGCTCGAATACTCCGTCGAGGATGTACGTCACCGTCTCGAACCCGCGGTGCGGGTGCCACGGCGTGCCCTTGGCCTCGCCGGGCGCATACTCCACCTCGCCCATCTGATCCATGTGGACGAAGGGGTCGAGGTCGGTGATGTCGGCCCCGGCGAACGCCCGGCGAACCGGGAACCCCTCGCCCTCCAGGCCATGAGGAGCCAGCACGACCTCGCGGACCGGGCGCTGCCGCGCCGTCTCGGGGACAGGCGGGACTCGTTCGAGCTTCGTGACGTCCGGTGCGGTGATGGCCGGCATGGCCTTCCTTTCGTCACCGTGGGCAACACGCCGGGCCCGCAGCCCTATTCCTGAATGGGCGTACCCCTCGAGTTCGAGAAGCGCGTCTGGCCCACCTACAGGATCGCCGAACGCACCTTCACTCCCGCATCTTCCAGCGCCGGGACCAGCTGGATGGCGAAGGGATGCTCCTCCGCGTCCAGGCCCGCCGGGTTCGGGATCGTCAGGAACGCCGAGTTCCGGGCACGCTTCACCGTCACGTCCGTCGTGAACAGTTCGATGACGCCCACCGCGGCCTTTGTCTGGTTCGCCGGCACCTCGATCTGGATGGCTTGCCCCGGACCGGTTTCCGGGCCGGCGCTCGCGACGGCCGCGGCCACCGCCGATGCCGCGGCGCCGGACAACACGTCGGTCGTGGCCGGTGCGGCCGACAACGGGTACGTGATCGCGTTGGCCAGCAGGAACGCCGTTCCGGTGGTGTAGACGCGATAGTCGGTCTCACCGGAGAACAGCACGACCCGCCCGGCGCCGAGCTTCTCGTCCACGAGGGCGGCGGTGCCCTTCAGGACATCGGCCCCACTCGCGTAGCCGGACACGAAGAAGTCCGGCTCGGTCAACGGGTACATGCCGGCGTTCGCGCCGGTTGTCGACGGGGCCATCAGCTGCTCACCGAGCCCGTACCAGTATCCGAAGTCGGGCGCGCCGAGCGTCACCGGGCTCTCGTCGTTGAGCGCCACCCGGAACATCGTGCCGGGCACCCCCAGGCCGGCCGGTGTGGACAGGCTCGAGGTCGTGAACCCGCTCGCCACCGCGAACGGCGTTCCCCCCGTCCCGCCCGGACGCGCCGTGCCCACGTACACCCCTCCATCGGCGATCCAGTCCCCGATGTCCTTCTTCGCCCTGGTCAGATCGTTGGTGGACACCCCGGGCACAACGAGAACGTCGTACCCGCCCTCCGCGAGAGCTCCGGAGTTGATGGCCGAGCCGGAAAGACGATTGAACGGCACGCCCCACTCCTGGTCGAGAGTGAACCGGAGGTGCGAGGAGGACTCCCCGCCGCCGTATACCGCGATCTTCGGCTGGGTGAACACGACGCCGGACGGGGGCGTGCCCGATGCGGCGGTCACGTTCAGGAGGTATGTGGCCGCAGCGTCGCTCACGGCGGACGCCGCCGTCGCCGGAGCGACGAAGGCACCTGCCGGCAAGCCTTCAGCCGCGGCCGTGAGCCGGGTCACCTGCACGCCCGCGCGCGCCAGTTGAAGCGCTCCGGCCACGGCCCATCCACTGTCGCCCGGGAACCACAGATACCCGTCACCGGAACCGCCGATGCCTCCCGCCGGCGGGGCCGTCAGGCGTGTGGCCGCGGGCGAGAGCGCGCCACCCGTCCACCAGGCGTCCACGTCGCCGAGCAGAGGGTTCGACCACGCGGTGACGTCGTAGAAGTACGGAAACGGGACGTAGGTGTCCTCGCCCAGCATGGCCTGGATCCAGTGCTTCTGGGGCTGATCCATGGGGATCCAGTACGTGCCCGTGGGGAGCGTCCCCGCGGACGCCGCTCGACCATGCTCATGGAGATCGCTCACCTCGAGCGGCGCGTCCAGCCGGTAGACCTCCACCCCGGCCTTCAGCAGCCGGCCGACGATGCGAGCGACTTCGGCGTAGGCGCGGTCGGCGCCGAGGAAGTAGCCGCGGACCGCGATGTCGGGCACCTCGCGGGTCACCGTGTTGCCGGGCTCCTGCACCCAGTTCGGTTCGAGCTGTCCGGCCGCGCCCTCGGCGATCGCCGTGACGAAGGACCCGTAGAGCTCGTTCAGGACCTGCTCCTTGTGGTCGGAAGCCGCCTCGATCGACGCCCACCCCGCTACGAAGTGCTCCAGCACCCGCTGCGAGTACTGGTCCTGCGTCCCCTTCTCGAAGGTCATCCCGGCGCCCGTGAACAAGGTGTCCGGAACCGTGTCGCCGTACACCATGGCGAAGAAGTCGTAGGGACTGAAGTTGAAGAACGTGAAGTCGCCGCCTTGCTGCCTGGCGCGGAACGCGTCGGCCATGGCCGGGCCGTAGATGTCGTTGATCCAATCCATCGTGGTGTCGCTGATCTCGTGGTAGGTGGGATCGGCGGTCGGGGGAAAGAAGAAGGAGTTGTAGAACATCTCGTGGGCGTCCATGTAGAGGACGCCCGGGTACCTCGTCAGCAGGTCGATCTTGCCGATCGTCTCCGGCTGGCTCCACGCGAACCAGTCCCGGTTCATGTCGAAGCCGTTCACGTTCGACCGCGTGTTGGCGTCGCGCCCGTCGGGGTTCTGGGTGGGGATGATGCCGATCACCAAGTTGCCCAGGATGTCCTGGACCTCGCAGTCGGACCGCGCGGCGAGCTCGTACAGGATCTCTGCCGCGGCATCCCCAGGAGCCGGCTCGTTGCCGTGGACGTTGGCGTTATACCAGACGATGGTGGGGGAGTCGTGCGCGATCGCGGCCGCCTGCTCGGCGCTCGTGGCACGGGGGTCGCGAAGTGACTTGTTGTCCGCGACGATGGCGCTGAGGTCTGCCAGGTTGTCGGAGGCACTGACCAGCGCGTAGGCGAGCGGCTTGCCGTTCACCGAGGTGGCGAAGGTCCCCGACGTAACTCGATCGCTGTCGGCGTCGACGGTGGCAACGTAGTCGAACAGTTCGTCGCTGGTGGCCGCGCGATCGCCGAAGCCGGGGATGGCCTCCCCGGGCGAGGTCACGCTCGAGTCGTAGACGGGTGGCCCCGGCTCGCACGCCGCGCCCGCCGCCTGAGGGACGGCGACTACCGCCAGGCCTGCGATTAGAACCAGGGACAGAAGGAGAGGGGTCCGCCTCATCTTCGATCGACCTCCAGGGGAGCCGAAGGGCTCAGGCTCCTTGTCTATTGCTTGCCACCGCACCCGTCAAACCGAGTGTCGTACCCGGTCCATACGTTCCATGGCTGGTCGGTCGTCAGTACCCCTGGATCGGCACCGAGCGGATGGTCGGCGCGTAGGCAGGCGGGTCCGGGGTCCGCGGGAGTCGGAACAGTACCTGGACGCGCTCGAGCGGCAACAGATCGACCGCGTACGTGGCGAGCACCCGGCGCTGGAGCTCGTCCGGATCGACGTCCGTCGGCTTCGACCGTCGCCCGTCGGGGATCTGGATCCCACCGCGATGAACGTCGCACAGTGTGTACAACCGTCGGAACATTGTGTGCACGGTCACGGGATTCCCCGGGCCCGGCTCGAACCACGCGCACATCGCGCACACCAGCCGGAGCCGTGACGGATAGGCGAACGCCGCCCGCCATCCCAGCTCGTGCTCCACCATCCGGCCCCACAACGTCACCGTTCCCACCACCGGAGGTGGGGGCCACGCCGGCCGGGGCCGGTCCATCGATTCCAAGGAGCGAGCCGCGTAGATTCCGCACGTGCAGCCGGCGTCCGGCGCATCGTGCGGCCGGCGGAACAGCGACAGGATCGGCGAGGCCGTGCACCGGGCCTCCAACGGACGCCTCGGCAACCAGGCATGGGGGCTGGGACGGGCCGGGTGAAGGAGCGGATTGCCCCCCGGGTCCGCGGACAGGTTCCAGGTCCGCCAGCCTTCGACCGGTTCGAGCATGATGTCGACGCTCGCGGGATCGGTGCTCATCTCGTCCGAGTATCCCGCGCAGATCGATGTTTCGCCGTTGGGAGGAAGGACCTGGTCGTTTCCGCACGCCAGGGCACGAAAAGGCGGTATGCTAAGGGTTCATGGCCGAGTCCAGCGTCTATCGAACCGAGCACGGAAAGGTCTTTCGTATCTCGGAGCATGATGACGGTGGCATCTCGGTCGAACTCCTCCAGCTGACCCACTGGGTTCCCGGTCCGATCGGCATGGCCGGGCTCCGAATCGCCCGGACCACGAAGCGGCTGACCGCTCGTCAGGTTCTGGCGCTGCCCCAGTAGCGCGCGCCTTTCTCCACGACAAGCCCTCGTCCCGGATTGAGATGGCAACCTGCTATGGTGGCCTCCTCGGGCGACGCTCGAGGGTTCGCGTCGAGCGACGGACCGGTGGCGTTTCGCCAACCCGCCCCTCTCCTCACGGATCACCCACGTTCCACGACGAGAGGAGCGATCGCATGGCGGGACGGAGCGGGAGGAGCAATACCCTGATCGGCCCACCCGAGCACGGCCACGAGGCCGGTTCGCGCCCCTCTCGGGGGCGTACCTGCGACCAGGAAGGCTGCTCGACCATCCTCTCGACGTACAACCCCGCGAAGGAATGCTGGCTGCACGCTGAGCCCGCGTACCGCCACCCGCTCTGGCACTCATCGACCCCGCGGTGAGGATCGGGGCCTAGCCCGCCCTCGCCCTCGGCGGCTCGGCGGCGAGGTGCGCGTAGGCCTCGGCGAGGTGCATGATGACTTGCGCTTCCGATTGCTGTTCGACCGTCGGTACGAGCTTCGCGATCCTCTTGGCGATGGCCTGTCGAGCCTTCGCCGCCAGCTCAGCCGCCTCCGCCTGCACGTCCCCCTGATCTGCCATGTGGTGACCACCCCCGGGCCGATTCTAGGGTGGTCGCTTCCGGAGGATTGCAGCGTAGAAACTGCCGTGATCCCGGCGATCAGACGCGGCCCGTGGTCTTGCCGATGGCCCGGTTCACCTTCCCTCTGGTCCGGTTCATGCGGCTGGACATGGTCCGTCGGTGAGCCCGCCACCAGGCAAACACGGCGATGGCCAGCAGGACGACGAGGGCCACGACCACCCAGATCAGCCAGCTGTAATCCCCACCAGGGCTCCCGTATGCAGCAAGCATGGGCGACACCTCCGTCAGGGACCTTCCCGATCTTGGAGCGGCCGAAACAGGTGTTTGAAGCCTCGCGCGGCGCCTGTAGTCTCCGGCTCCACATGGCGAACCTGGGGCGCGTGGGGTTGTGAGCCGACGGAAGATCGGGTGGCTCGGCATCGGCGCGATCGGCGTGGTCCTTTCGCTAGGGGTCGGCGTGCTGTGGGCCCTCCGGTCGGAGAGCCTCCTTGGCGGCTCTCCCGGTTCACCGGCGGGATCGCCCGCCTCGCCCCGGTACGACCTTGCAGTGAACCTTCGCGCCGTTCAGGGCAAGGGCCCCGCCGGCATCGTGGCGAAGCCCGCCGCGCTGGCCGGCCCGGCCGCCGCCGTCGAGCGGACCATCGCTCAGCTCTACGACATCGGCTTCGTCGATCCCGTCCTGTGGGCCGGCGGGCGGTTCCCCTCGCTCGCCGCTCCGTTCGCCCCCGAAGCGAGGGAACGGGTTCGGGCCCACGTGGCAGACCTCTCCGTGGGAAGGGCCGCCGGGAGGCTCGAGGCGGTCCGGCCCACTCGAGCCCGGCTCGACGTGCGGTTCATGCTCGACCGAGCGCGCCATCCGATCATGGCCTTCGCCCACATGGACTTCGCCGGGGTCGGCCGGGCCGAAGACGCCGAGCTTCCCATCCGGCACCAGGGCGACTACGCCCTTCGCCGCACCGACGCCGGATGGAGGATCGTGTCGTTCCGGGTGAAGAGCCGAGTGCCCTCACCGCGGCAGATAGAGGCCAAGGTCCGCGAGGCTTCGCTGTCGCCCCCGCCCGCCTCGAGTGGCCTCCTGTTCGTGCTGGTTATCGGGAGCGATGCCCGTCCCAGGCAATCGATCACCTCGGGGACCCGCGGGGACGCCATCCACGTCGTGGCGGTGAACCCGAGGCGGGAGATCGTCTCGATCCTGGGGATCCCGCGGGACTCGTACGTGTCCATCCCCGGGGCAGGGACGGACAAGATCAACGGTGCCCTGGCCTTGGGCGGGCCGGACCTCATGGTCCGAACGGTCGAGAAGCTCACAGGGATTCACATCGACGCGTATGTCCTCACGGGGTTCGCCGGCTTCGAGCGCATGGTGAAGGCCGTCGGCGGGTTCTCCATCGACATCCCGTACGCGATGGACGACTCGGCCTCGGGAGCCCATTTCCGTCGGGGGCCGACGCACTTGTCGGGCCGCCAGGCTCTGGCCCTGGCCCGCAATCGCCACGATGCTCCGGGCGGAGACTTCGGGCGGTCGATGAACCAGGGTCGGATCATCGTCGCGGCCATGCGGGAGTTCCAGTCGGATCTTCGGAAGGACCCCCTCACCGCGCTCCGGTGGGGCCTGGCCGCGGCTCGGTTCATGAAGACCGACCTCAGCCTGACGCAGATGATGGAGCTCCTGGTGGCCGTCCCGTCGATCGCCCGCAATCCGGTTCGCAACGCGGTCGTCTACGGCAGGGGGGCGATGGTGGGGAGCTCGAGCGTGATCCGCCTCGGGCGATACGCGCACGCGAAGTTCCGGGATCTGCGAAGGGACGGCGTCCTGCGGCGCTAGCCGAACTGCTTCGGAGCGAGCGGTACGGGTTAGCCGCTCTCGGCGGCGGAATCGCGGGAAGGCGCGGGCTTCTCGGCGATGGGGCGGGGGGCCCGACCGTCGCGGGATGTGACCGGCGGCAGTCCCGCCGTCTTGCTGATGTACTCCTCGTCCGCCAGCCATTCGTTGGGCCCGGCCGTGGGGTCGTTCTTGCGAGCCTTGCGGTCGTCGCGCCGTTCCTCCCTGGCCTGGCGCTTCTTGGCCTTCACCTCGCGGCGTTGTCTCTTTCCAGGGGTGTCAGGCATGAACACATGCTAGCGGAACGAGCCAGAGCACGACTTGATGAGCGAGGGGTACGGAAAAACCGCGACCGGTGACCCTCGGGGAACGAGGATCACCGATCGGGGAGCGAGGGGATGAACCATCGTTTGACCCCCCGCGTTCTCGGTGTGACTCGGCCTGTTAGGAAACGGGCTTCACGCTCGCGGCCTGCGGACCCTTCTGGCCCTGCGTGACCTCGAACTCGACCTTCTGTCCTTCGTCGAGGTTCTTGTATCCCTCGCCGGCGATGGCGCTGAAGTGCACGAACACATCGGCGCTGCCGTCATCGGGAGTGATGAAGCCGTAGCCCTTCTCGGGGCTGAACCACTTCACGGTCCCAGTCGCCATACGCAATCCCCTCCTTTCCTCGCCTCGGGGCGTTACGTCTGCCCGTCAGGCACCCGGTGGGAGCCGGGGAGGGAACTGCTCGAAGCGGACTGCGATCGGTACCCTCGTGAGCACCATACCAGGGGGACCCCGGCCGTCAATAGGGGAGTACCGCCGTCGACCCGCCCTGGCCCGACGTGACGAGGGGAGTCACATCGGATAGGATTCGGAGCGTGACAAGACTCCAAATCCGCTCCGTACGGGATCCGGTCGCCACGCCGGGCGCGACTCGGGCCGCCGTGGAGGCCCTCAAGCTCATGGATGCCATGGGGCTCATGGAGGCCGGGGAGTACATCGAGGTGCTCGACCTGGAGACCGTCCGGGCGATGGCCCGGCGGGCGGCAGGGGCGGGGATCGGGGAGACCGCGACCGTGGCTCTCCGAGCCCGGACGAGACCCCAGTCCGAGGAGGTCGAGGCCGTCCTGGAGGCCCTCCGCCGAGCCCTGGAGGCTTCACCCGTCCCCGAGTTCGAATGGCCATCGCTAATCGAGCTGTTCGGGGCGGAGCAGCTGGCCGGACTGGTCGGGGTGTCGGTGGCCAGCCTGCGCCGATACGCGGGTGGCGCACGTCCGACGCCCGACGCGGTCGCGGCCCGGCTCCACCTCCTGGCTCAGCTCACGGCCGACCTGCGGGGGGCGTACTCGGAAGTCGGGGTTCGGCGGTGGTTCGAGCGCAAGCGGACGCAGCTGGACGGGCTGGCTCCGCGCGACATCCTGAAGGGCGATTGGGATCCCGACGCCACCGGACCTCAGGAGGTCCGGGCCCTGGCCCGGTCGCTCGCCGGGGCCTCGGCCACGTGATCGTCGTTCGGGGGGTTGCCACGTGATCGGCTTTCGCCACACCGATCCCCGGTTCCCATTCCTGTGGGAGGACGACTCGCAGCCACCCGGCCGGTGGCACGGGAAGGGGGAGGGGCCGGTGCACTACTTCGCCGATACCCCCGACGGGGCATGGGCCGAGTTCCTCCGGCATGAGGACATCACGGATCCCGGCGACGTGGCAGGGGTCCGGCGGGCAGTGTGGGCCGTCGAGCTCGGGCGTCCGCCCCGGGATGAGCCCGAGCTCGGGGGCCGGACGCTGACCGGTGGGCTGCCTTCGTATCGGGCATGTCAGGGTGAGGCCCGCCGGCTTCGGGGCCGGGGGGCGAAGGGACTCGTCGCTCCATCCGCCGCGCTGATGCCGGGCGCCGCCCACGGGTGGCGGGTGGAGGGGGGCTTCAGGAAAGGAGCGCCCCGCGATGGAAGGGTGATCGCCCTATTCGGCCCGAGGCCCGAACTGGTCGGTTGGGAGGCGGTTCACGAGGGACGCCCCTCGGCCCGGCTGCTCGGCCGGGTCCGCCATTTTCCCGGAGTCGCCGCCCGTTAACTCGGGCGAACCAGCTCGGCGCGCACGCCGAGGAGCCGGACCGGGCGGTTCAGGTCGAACTTCGCCAGGGCTGCGAGGGCCCCGGCCTCCAGTGCATCGGGCTCGAGGGACGGCTGGGGAAGTGGCACGCCGTGTGTCGTGGTGAAGAACGGCTTGAACCGGACCTTGACCACGACTCGCTCCACGAAGCGGCCGTCCTCGAGGTCCGCGGCCAGCTGCCGGGCCAGGGCGGCCACCTCTCGTCGGACCTCGTCCGGGTCGCTGATGTCCTGCTGGAACGTTCGCTCCCTGCCTCGGCCCCTCGGCACGTAGGGCTCGGCGCTCACCGGCGAGTCGTCCTCGCCGGTCCCCAGCCTCCGGAGCCACGGGCCGGTGCTCGGTCCGAACCGCGCCGCCAGCATCTCCTCATCGGCGCTGGCGAGCTCCTCCACGGTTCGGATGCCCAGCGCCTCCAGCTTCGGCGCGGTCTTCTTCCCGATGCCCCACAGCTCTGAGGTCGGCAGCGGCCCCATGACCTCGAACCAGTTCTCGCGGGCCAACCGGAACACACCGGCCGGCTTGGCGAATCCCGATGCGATCTTGGCTCGGAGCTTGTTGTCGCCGACCCCGATCGAGCACCACAGCTGCGTCCGGTCGAGGACGGCATTCTGCACCTCACGGGCCAGGCCCTCCGGATCCTCGGTCTCCACGCCCATGAACGCCTCGTCCCACCCGGCCACCTCGACCAAGGCGGGAAAGGTCCGAAGGGTGTCCATCACCCCGCGCGACGCCTCGAGGTACGCGTCGGCGTCCACCGGGAGGAACACAGCCTCGGGTGCCCGCTTGTACGCAGTCCGAAGGGGCATCGCCGAATGGACTCCGAACCGGCGGGCCTCGTAGTTTGCCGTGGAGACCACGCCGCGTTTGGTGGGATCCCCATCCCCTCCAACCACGACCGGCAGGTCCCTGATCTCGGGGCGCCGGAGCATCTCGACCGCCGCGATGAACTGGTCGAGGTCCATGTGCAGCACGCACCTGGCCACGGACCAAGCATGACTGAATGGCCGTGATGACGCGGGGGTTTCACTCCGTTTCGCGCTGGCAGTAGGCGTAGAGGGCATCGTAGACGAAGGAGCCGCGCTCCAGGAGCCGTTGGTCATCGGACTCCACATCGAGACCGCCGATACCGATCGCGAGCAGGCCAGCGCCCTCGGGCTCCGAGTCGAGGTCCTCCGAAACGTCTGCCGCGTGAACGATCCGTGCGAGCCGCATCAGCGCCCGATCATCGCCGAGACCGAACTCCTCGATCAGAACCTCGAAGCTGCACTTGGTATCGCGGTGCGTGTAGTCGGCACCTTCGGCATCGAATGAACGTCCTCCTTCGCGTCGAGCAGTTTCCACGACGACATTCGCCGCAACGTAGACGATCTCGGCTTCGGGCTCGATGAACCGACGGATCAGCCATGGACAGGCGATCCGATCGGTCTTCGGACGCTGGCGCGTTACCCATCTCATCGTGCCTCCTCCTCCTCGGATGAGTGGCACGATGGTAAGGGGGCAACCTGGCGGCCGGTGGCTCGGTGGACGATCCGAGAGATAGCCCTTTCGCTCGAAGTCCCGGGAACCGATGACTGGTAGAGATGCAGGAAGAGCGTCCTACCTACCGACCGGGAGTCCCCGAGGACTTCGACCGGCTGTTCCGGGACAGCTACCACAGGATCCTGTTCACGCTCACCGGGATCCTCCGCGACCCGGGAGCCGCGGAGGAGTGCGCCCAAGAGGCCTTCGTCCGCGCCTACCGAGCGTGGGGCCGGTGGAGGCCCGAGGCCCCCGCCGAGGCGTGGGTCCACCGCATCGCGCTGAACGTGGCCATCTCCTACAGGAGACGGGAGCGTCTCCGCGGCTTGGGCGAGCTGCTCAGGCGGAAGGGACCCCCCGAGCTCAACGGGCACGACCCGGAAGGAGCGGTCGTGCTCGCCGAAGCCCTTCGGCGCCTCCCACCCAAGGATGCCGCCCTCATCGTCCTTCGCCACCACCACGGCTACTCCAACCGGGAGATCGCCGCCGCCCTCGGGGCGCCCGAGAGCACCGTCGCGTCCCGGCTGGCCGCGGCCAAGCGGCGGCTCCGGGCCGAACTCGGGTGGGAGGAGGTTCGTTAGTCCGGCTCGGTCGGGCGTTCTTATGGGGATGAAGTTCGACGATTGGCTGGAAGAGGAGCTGCGGCGGGGGGCTCGCCAGGTACATGGCCGGCCTGTGGGCGCGCCCCGCTACGCGAATCTTCCGCCTCTAACTGGAAGGAGCCCCATGATCCACGCCCTTGCCACCGCGGCCAAATCCAAGGTGGCCATCGCAGCGACCGCCGCTGCTCTTGCAACCGG
>JBIOXZ010000104.1:0-39801 GCA_044869895.1 Actinomycetota bacterium
TGGCACGCCATCCAGGTCGACGGCCACGACGTGTCGGCCATCGACGCGGCCTACCGGGAGGCCCCGGACGCCGGCAGGCCCGTGCTCGTCGTGGCCAGGACCGAGAAGGGCCACGGCGTCTCCTTCCTGGCCAACAAGGAGGGCTGGCACGGCAAGGCCCTATCCAAGGACGAGGCGAAGAGAGCCGTCGCCGAGCTCGGCGGGCCGAGGAACATCACGATCACGCCGCCGAAGCCGGAGCTGCGTATCCCGCAGGCTCCGAAGCCATTCACGTTTGAGCTGCCCGGCTACGACGACGCCGTCGCCACGCGCAAGGCGTTCGGCGAGACCCTGGCGGCGATGGCCGCGAACCCCGGCGTGGTCGTCCTGGATGGCGAGGTGGGCAACTCCACGCACACCGAGGATTTCCAGAAGGTCGCACCCGACCGGTTCCTCGAGATGTTCATCGCGGAGCAGTGCATGGTCGGCGCGGCCGTCGGCCTCCAGGTCCTTGGCAAGACGCCATTCGCCGCGACCTTCGGCGCGTTCGTGACCCGCGCCTACGACTTCATCCGGATGGCCGCGGTCAGCCGGGCGAACCTCCGGCTCTCCGGCTCGCACGCCGGTGTATCGATCGGTGAGGACGGCCCGTCGCAGATGGCCTTGGAGGATCTGGCCATGATGCGGGCCGTCCACGGCTCGACCGTGGTGTATCCGGCGGACGGCAACGCAGCCGCGAAGCTCACCTCGTCCATGGCCGATCTCCCGGGCATCTCGTACATCCGCACGACCCGCGAGGGGACGCCGAAGCTGTACGAGGTGGACGAGCCGTTCCCCATCGGGGGGAGCAAGGTCCTCCGCTCGAGCGACGGCGACCGGGCGAGCATCGTGGGTGCCGGCGTGACGATCTACGAGGCCCTGAAGGCGGCCGACGAGCTCTCGGCCGAAGGTACCGCGGTCCGGGTGATCGACGCGTATTCGGTGAAACCGATCGACGCGACGACGCTGGCCCGCGCCCTTCGCGAGACGGGGCTCGTGGTCGTGGTGGAAGATCATTGGATCGATGGTGGGCTCGGGGACGCCGTGCTGCAGGCGCTTGCCGGCGAGGGGGAGCTCTCGGGCCGCGTCCTCAAGCTGGCGGTGACCGAGATGCCGGGCTCGGGGAAGCCCGAGGAGCTCCGGGATTGGGCCGGCATCTCCGGGCCCAAGATCGCGACCGCGGTCCGGCGCGCCCTGGCCTGAGCCGTCCTACACCTGGAGCGGCACCAGCTCGAACCGGTCCACGTCGACCAGGCCCCGATCGGTGAGCTTCAGCTCGGGCACCACCGAGAGCGCCAGGAACGACATGGCCATGAACGGCGAGGGGAGGCTCACCCCCATCTCCTCGGCGGCCTTGCCCATGCCATGGGCGGCGGCGGCCACCTCCTCGGCCGGGCGATCGGACAGCAGGCCACCGAAAGGGCACGAGACCTCGCCCAGGATGGCACCGGCGGCCACGGCGACCTGGCCGCCGCCGGTCTCCGCCAGGCGGTTCACCGCGGCGGCCATGTCGGAGTCGTCCACCCCCACGACCACCACGTTGTGGGCGTCGTGGGCGTGCGTCGACGCCAGGGCCCCGCGTTTCAGGCCGAAGCCCCGGACGAACCCAAGGCCGATCCGGCCGGTTCCCTTGTGCCGCTCGACCACGGCGATCTTCGCCAGATCGCGAGCGGGATCGGCCACCGCCTGACCGTCGACCGGGGTCACGTCCTCGATCAGAGCTCGAGTCACGATCTGGCCCGGCTCCACCCCGATCACGCGGACTCGGCCGGTGGCCTCGATCCGGAAGCTCCCGGCGGCCAGGTGGGGGACCCGGACGCTGCCGCGCATCCAGGTCGGCATCGGCGATCGCGGCATGTCGAGGGGCTTCCCATCCTCGGCCACCAGGCGGCCTCGCTTCCATACCCGCACCGGTTGGAACCGTTGCAGGTTCTCGACCGCGACCACGTCGGCGACGTACCCGGGAGCGACGGCCCCGTGCTCGTACAGGCGGTGGTATCGGGCCGCATTGAGGGTTCCCATCGTCACCGCGTCGGCAGGCGGACAGCCCAGGGCAACCGCTCGTCGGATCACGTCGTTGATGTGGCCCTCCTCCAACAATTGATCGGGCTCCCGGTCGTCCGTACACAGGAGGCAGTTCGCGGGACCGTGTTCCAGGACCAGCGGGAGCAGCGCCTCGAGGTTCCGTGCCGCGGAACCTTCCCGGATCATCACGGTCATCCCCAGGCGCCGCTTCTCCAGCGCTTCTTGGAGCGTCGTGCACTCGTGATCGCTCCGCACGCCGGCCGCGAGGTAGGCGTTCAGCGGGGCGCCCGACAGCCCGGGGGCGTGGCCGTCGATGTGCCGCCCACTGGAGGCGGCGATCTTGGCCAGCGTTGCCTCCTCGCCTGCGACCACCGCCGAGACGTCCATCATCTCGGCCAACCCCAACGCGTTGGGCTCCTCGGCCAGGAACCGGGCGATGTCGTGGGCGTCCACCGTCGCACCACTGGACTCGAACGGGCTTGCCGGCACGCACGACGAGACCATCACGAAGAAGTCCAGGGGGATCCCGCGCGACGCCTCCAGCAATGCGCGGACGCCTTCGAGCCCGAACACGTTGGCGATCTCATGGGGATCCAGGACGGCCGTCGTCGTCCCCCAGGGGAGCGCCGCCCGAGCGAACTCGTCCGGGGGGAGCTTGGTGGACTCGATGTGCATGTGCCCGTCGATGAATCCGGGGAGCAGGATGAGCCCGGAGGCATCAACTGTTCGGTGGCCCTCGTACCGTCCCACACCGGCAACGTGCTCCCCAGCCATGGCGACATCGGCATCGAGGAGCTCGCCCGTGAACACCGACAGGACGCGCCCTCCCGCCAGCACGGCGTCGGCGGGCTCGTCGCCTCGGGCGACGGCCAGGCGGTGGGCCAGATCGCGGGTAAGGCCGCGCATCCGGGCAAGGGTACCGTCCTCCCGGCCCGGGCGGGGATCCCTGGTACGCTTGGACCAACGGACGGCCATCGCCGTCCCGTGAGGTTCGCTTCCTCGTCCTCCTCGTGGCGGTCTCGGGTGTCGCAAACCTCCCCGGACCGAACCGCGACCTCGAGTCGCGGCACAAGGAGTGGAACATGACAACCGCACCAACCTTCATCGACCTGGGCGCGTCCCCGGCGGTCGTCCGAGCGATTGCCGAAGTCGGCATCACGGTGCCCTTCCCAATCCAGTCGCTCGTGCTTCCCGACGCCATCGCCGGCCGGGACGTCCTTGCGAAGTCGCAGACCGGCTCGGGCAAGACCCTGTCGTTCGCCATCCCATTGGTGGAGCGGGTCGATCCTGCCGGACCCACGCCGTCGGCCCTCGTGCTCACGCCCACGCGCGAGCTCGCGTCGCAGGTGGCCGACGATTTCGCCGGCATCGCGAAAGCCAATGGGCTTCGGGTCGCCGTGGCCTACGGCGGCATCTCCATCCGCGAGCAGGGCAAGGGCGTCGGCCGGGCCCACATCCTCATCGCCACGCCCGGCCGTCTGACCGACCTGGTGGAACGGCGGCTGGTGAAGCTGGACAAGGTGAGGATCCTCGTGCTCGACGAGGCCGACCGGATGCTCGACATGGGCTTCCAGCCGCAAGTCGATCGGATCGTCCGCAACCTCCCCACGGATCGTCAGACCATGCTCTTCTCGGCGACCCTGGACGGGGCCGTCGGCCACCTCGCGGCGTCCTATACGCACGATGCCCGGCGGCACGAGATCGAGTCCGAGGGCAAGACCGTGGAGGAGGTCGGCCACCGGTTCGTCCCGGTTTCGGCCCATGGCAAGGTGGAGGCGCTCATCGAACTCTTGGAGCGGGACCGGGACCTCACGCTCGTCTTCGTCCGAACCAAGCGGGGGGCCGACCGCCTCGTGCAGAAGCTGAAGGCGAAGGGCGTGCGAGCCGAGGCCCTCCACGGCGACATGACCCAGCCGGCCCGACAGCGTTCGCTCAAGCGCTTCGAGTCGGGGAACGTCGACGTGCTCGTGGCCACCGACGTGGCCGCCCGGGGCCTGGACCTCGAGCGGATCAGTCACGTGATCAACTTCGATCCCCCCGCCGACGACAAGGGCTACGTTCACCGAGTGGGGCGCACGGCCCGGGCCGGGCGGACCGGCATGGGCATCACCCTGGTCACCGCGGAGCAGCAGGGAGACATCAGCCGGATGGCGGCGCGCCTGGACCTCCATCGAGAATTCGAGGAGGAGGGCATGACGGTCGCACCGCCTCGGGTGGTGTTCTCGGGCTCCTCGGGCGGGCGGCGTTCCTCGCTCCGCGCACGTCGGCGCCGCTGACGGGATCGGGCCGCTAGCCGACCGATCCGATCAGCGAGAACCCTGAGCGAAGGTACCGGGCCAGGATGTCCTCGGCCGGGGCCGGGCGGCAGAAGTAGAAGCCCTGGCCCAACCGGCATCCCTGCTCCACCAAGAACCGCCATTCCTCCTCGGTCTCGATGCCCTCGGCCAGCGGAGTCATCCCCAAGCCGTGCGCGAGCTGGATGATGGCCCGAACCATGTCGCCGGCCTGAGCGTCCTTGGCGACGTCCCGGATGAACAGACGGTCGATCTTCAGAAGGTCGACGGGCATGTACCGGAGCCGGGCGAACGACGAGTACCCGGTACCGAAGTCGTCCAGGGCCAGGCGCAAGCCGCGGCCGTTCAGATCCCGGAGGATCCGCAGGGTCCGTTCCGGGTCGGCCATGGCGGTCGACTCCGTCACCTCGACGATGATGTTGCCCGGATCGAGCTCCGCCGCGCCGAGCTGCTCCAGGATCTTCCCGGTCAGGTCGGGCTGCCACAGCTGCCGGGGCGAGAGGTTGAAGGAGACCTCGAGCTCGAGCCCTTCCGCCCGCCATGCGGCGGCCTGCCGGCTCAGCTCCTCGACCACCCAGTCACCGATCGCCTCGATCAGCCCCATCTCCTCGGCCAGGGGGATGAAGTCACCGGGAGGAACCAGGCCCCCGTTGGGGTCGGCCCATCGGATCAGGGCCTCCACGCCGACCATGTTCCCCTCCGCCAGCTCGACCACCGGCTGGTAGTGAAGCTGCCAGTTCTTGTTCTCAACGGCCTTTCGAAGGCGAGTGGTGAGGGAGAGCTTGCCCAGGGCTTCCTCGCTCTGCCTCCAGTGGAGGACGTAGCTGCCCGGGACGGTCTTCCTGCTCTGGTACATGGCGGCATCGGCGTTCTTCAGGAGGGCCGAGGCGTCGTCGGCGTCGTGGGGGAACATGCTGATGCCGATGCTCGCCGAGACGTACAGCTCGGTGCCGGCGACGTTGAACGGCGCGCGAAGCGACTCGTGGACCCGGGCGGCGACCGATTCGACGACCAGGATCGCGCCATCCGTTCCCTCGAACCCGGGGACCGAGCCACCCTCGATGTCTGCCAGCAGCAACAGGAACTCGTCCCCGCCCTGGCGGGCCACGAGGTCGGTCTCGCGTGTGGCCTCACGGAGGCGCTCCGCGACCGCCCGGAGGAGGGCGTCGCCAGCCTCGTAGCCGAGGCTCTCGTTGACCAGCTTGAAGTCGTCGACGTCGATGCACAGCACGGCTACGGACAGGTCATGGCGGCGGGCTCGGGCCATGCCGAGCTCCAGGAGCTCCTCGAACATCGTCCGGTTGGGAAGACCGGTCAGGTTGTCGTGGTAGGCCAGGAAGGCCACCTGTTCCTCGGCGTTCTTCCGCTCGGTGATGTCGAACATCACGCCGTGGACGAACGCCGGCGAGCCCGCCCGATCGTTCCCGACCACCGCGCTGTCGCGGAACCACACGACTCGACCGTCCCTGGCCAGCAGGCGGTACTCGAAGCTGAACGGTTCACCCGATGCCCGCCCCTCGAGGTAGCTCTGGAGCGCGTGCTCCTTGTCGTCGGGGTGCAGCTGCTTGGCCCACAGGTCCGGGTCGGCGATGTACTCCTCCGGCAGGATCCCGAGCAGCTCTTCGATCTGAGGGCTCACGTAGATCGTAGTCATGGTGTCGTCCACGACGTCGGTGTAAACGATGGCCGGGATCTGCTCCACCACGGCCCGGTACCGCGCGTCCGCGTCGCTCAGCTCTTCGGTGGCCCGACGGAGCTCGCCCGAGAGGGCCTGGATCGCCTGGATGGCGCCCGGAGGGAGGTCCTCTTGACGTGCCAAGAGATCGCGCACAGCGTCGAGCGACGCGAAGCGCGACGCGACGGAGGGTATCCTCGTTTCGGCCGTCACCAGGAGATGGCCTTTCTCTGGGCTCAGAACTACCTATCGGCGCCGTCCCGGCGCGGGCTTGAGCAGCATACGGTCATCCCCCGTTCGGCGATGGATCGGACGAGTGGAGGGTGTCCGAATGCACGGACCATGCCCGGCTTCGACGGGGCTACTCCACGGTGAAGGCCGTCCGCATGCCCTCCTGATAGTGGGATTCCTTCTCGGCCTCGTCGTAGATGTTGCAGATGAGGACGTAGCTGCCCGATTGGAGGTCCACGGTGATGCTCTGGGTCTCCCCGACTGGGATGTCCTCGATCTCGTCGATTAGCTCGAGGCCCTCACCCTCCTCGTTCACGGACCCGTTGGGATTGGTCGGCAAGGCGACGGGAGACAGGTCGGTCTTGAAGACGACGAACTCGTGGACGTCGTCGGGGCCCTTGTTCGTCGCGTTGAAGGTCACTTCCCCGCTCTCGACCGATGACTCCGAAGTGCCCACGGCGAACTCCTGGAGGGTCACGTCGACCGTGCCTCCACCGCCGCCACCGCAAGCAGTGCTGACAAGAACCACAGCCGCCATCGTCGGAACGAACCATCGACGAGACCGAGAGACCATTTTCGTCCTCCTTCCGGAAAGGACGGGAGCCACTGATCGTCGCGAGTGTAGGTTGGAAGATCCACGATGGGGACAGATGACGAAGACCTCATGGAGCCGTCATCGAACTGTCAGGTCCCAACCACGGGTTCCATGACGGTTCCGTCATCCGGCTGTTCCCCGAGACCGCTCGCGCCTAGGATTCCCAGTCATGGCACGGGTCCTGCTCGTCGACGACGAGCCGAGGATCGTGAGCTTCGTATCACGCGCGCTCTCGGCTGAGGGCTTCCAGGTTGACAGCGCCCTCGACGGCATGCGAGGGCTCGAGCTAGCGCGGACGGGCCGCTACCAACTGGTCGTGCTGGACCTCCTCCTGCCGGGGCGGGATGGTGTCTCGGTCCTGGAGGACCTCATGGAATCCCGGCCCCACCAGCGGGTGCTGATCCTCTCCGCACTGTCGGACGTGAACAGCAAAGTACGGTGCCTGCAGCTCGGGGCCTCAGACTATCTGCCCAAGCCCTTCTCCCTGGCCGAGCTGCTCGCCCGCGTCCGGGCCCGTCTGCGGCAGCCGGCCTCCGGTCGTGACGACCGATTCATGAACGTCGGCGGGGTTCGGCTGGATCTCGTTCGGAGGGTGGCCGACGCTGGAGGCGGCGCCGTTGCCCTGAGCGCGCGAGAATTCCACGTCCTCCAGCACCTGATGCTACGTCGTGGGGAAGTCTGCAGCCGCCAACAGCTACTGGCGGACGTGTGGGGGTATTCGTTCGACCCTGGGAGCAACGTGGTGGACGTCTGCGTAGGGCGCCTCCGGTCCAAGCTCGGGGCCGACGCGATCGAGACGGTGAGAAGTGTCGGCTATCGCGTCCAAGCTCCGTAGTCACTGGGTCGAGGTGGCCTGGGGGGCCTTCTCCGCGGCCAACGTTGCCGTCATCGTGCTGCTCGAGCGGTGGGAGACGATCCCCTTCCATTTCATTTGGGTGAGCCTCACGCTCGTGTATGGGTTCCGCGTGTGGCGGCTCCGCACGACGATGGCAGTCCTCCTCGTCGTGATGCTTGTGACCGGCGGGGCGCTGGTGTGGACGGTGACGCGGGGCCACGAGCGGCTGGACGAGGTAGCAGAGGTCCCCCTCATGGCGGCCATGTTCGTTGCCATGGTGTGGCACGCGCGGCGCCGCCAAGCCGCCGCGGAGGAGGCGAGGCGCCTCGCCGAGAACGAGCATCGATTGCTGGAGCGGCAGCGCGAATTCGTCCGCGATGCATCGCACGAGCTCCGGACCCCCATCACCGTGGCCCGGGGGCACGCCGAGCTGATCAGGGCCGAGAACCGGGAGACGCAGACCGGGGAGGATATCGCCGTCGTCCTGGATGAGCTGGACCGTCTCGAGCGGCTCTCCGAGCGGCTGCTCGTCCTGGCTGCGGCCGAACATCCTAGCTTCCTGGCCGTGGCCATGGTGCAGATCGAACCCCTCGTCTTGGGCACGGCCCGACGGTGGGAACCGACCGCCGATCGGGAGTGGCGGGTCGATGTCGCAGCAGACGGATGGATCCGCGCTGACGCGGAGCGTCTGGCGATCGCCCTGGACGCGCTGATCGAGAACGCAGTGAAGGCGACTGACGAGGGTGAGCGCATCCGCATTGCCGCGTCGCACACCGATGGGTCCCTGGTCATCGAGGTGGCTGACACGGGCGTCGGGATCGATGGGGAGCAGCTCGCCCGGGTGTTCGATCGTTTCAGCCGAATCGACGCTGCGCGGGCGAGGGGGAGAGGGGGGACCGGCCTCGGTCTGGCCATCGTCAAGGCTATCGCAGAGGCCCATGGCGGATCGGTCTCGGCGGACGGCGAACCGGACCGTGGAGCGACGTTCCGGATGCACCTTCCCGGCTTCCGGTCCGGCCGGGCGCGGCCTGAAGAGTCGCAGGACAGAGAGTTTCCCGCCTCGAACGGGCGCTAGAGGCTGCTCTGCGTTTCAGCAGCCGAGCTCGTCGGGGAGCAGGGGGCGGAAGATCAACGAGAAGTCGGCCCCGCCGCTTCGCCACGGAGTGAGCTCGTTCGCCCGCTGCGCGTGGGGCAAGAGTTTCGCCAGGTCGGCTCCGCCCACGACGCCACAACGGAAGTCGCCATCGGTGGCGTCGGCGTCCCCGAAGGAGGGCAACGGGTCCGAAAGAGGCCAGTCGACGGCGGTCTGGTGAAGGCCCGGTTCGGGCGATCCCGTATAGGGCTGGACGTACACCCGCATCTCGGAGAACTCGAACTGGTCCTGGTGGCCGAGAGAGCCGGTGGGCAGCCAGCCGGCGAGGTCGCTCAACTTGGCGGAGAAGCCGGCGAGCTTGGCCCGGGCCTCCCTGTCCTCCCCTGGGCACGAACCGGGGACCATACCCAACGCGTACGCGCTGACGACATGTTCCGTGCCGTCGGCATAAACGGTGAAGGTGGTAGTGGGGGCATCGGCCACGCAGTCCTGCCCGTACGTGCGGTCCGGTCCCAGCAGGCCGGCGGCCTCCGCCGCCTCCAGGATGGCCTGGATGCCCTCCTCGGTGACGGTCTGGACCTGGATACTCGGGAGGGCTGGCCCCGGGTAGATTTCGATCTGCGGTCCCTCGGTGACGATCCGACCGTCGCCGAACAGTGACCAGGTGGGGATCCGTCGCAGCTCGTACGTCGCCGGCACGAATCCCCCGCCGACGTCCATCCGCAGGACGAGGTCGGCGACGCCGGTCGGATAGTCGATCCCCCCGCTTCCTGCCTTGGTCAGCCTGCCGCACCCTGCGACGAGCAGGGAGAGCGCGACGAGGGAAACAGCCAGGGCGCGGGTCCTCATGGTAAGAGCCACCTGGAGGTCATCATCCGCCCTTCGACGCCACCGAAGGGCTACTTCGTTCCAAGCTGGGTTTGTGGCACAGGCACCTGGGGATGATTGCCCTCGTTCGGTGATCCGCTCGCCGCGCTCGAGGAGGAGGGAGGAGCCCATGCCGGAGGGATCGATCATCACCGTGACAACGGTCGTGCTCGTGGGAGTGACCGCCTACTTGATCGGCAGCCTGGTCCGCAGCATCGTCCGGGAACGCCGAAGCAGCAACGTTCGGAAGATCTGGAAGAACTTCGGTCTCAGCCTCGCGTTCTGCGGCCTGTTCCTCGTGAGCTGGACGGCCCAGGCGATCGCCGAGTGGGGCAGCTTTCGCGCCGACCAGATCGCGCATGGCGAACCCGTGGCGTTCGGTAACTTCGTGATCGAGTTCGGTCAGTCGACCCTGGAGAACTGGCAGTCCGAGTTCCTCCAGCTGTTCTCCTTCGTGGTCCTGTCTGCGCTGCTCATCCATCGAGGGAGCGGCGAGTCCAAGGACAGCGCCGACCGGATGGAGCAGAAGATCGACGGGATCGCGAAGCGACTCGACGAGTTGGCGGGAGGTAAGGCCCCGGTCACGTCCGGACCCTGACCCGCAGGAGCCCGGATTCCTGCGTCCATCCGCGCTGGAGTACCCTCGAAACGATGTCCGCAACGATGCGCGCGCTCCGCAAGGTCCGCCCGGGCCCCGGCGCCGAGCTGGTCGAGGTCCCGGTCCCCGAGCCGGGGGAAGGAGAGATCCTCGTTCGGGTCCACGCGGCTTCGGTGTGTGGCACCGACCTCCACATCTACGACTGGAACGAGTGGGCCGCCGCCCGGATCCGCACTCCCATGACCTTCGGGCACGAGGTGGCGGGCCACGTCGCCGCCGTCGGTCCCGAGGTGCACCACGTCCAGCCGGGCGCCTTCGTGGCCGCGGAGACCCACATCGCCTGCGGGCACTGCTCGACGTGCCGAACCGGCCGGGCCCACATCTGCGAGAACCTGCGCATCCTCGGCGTGGACACTGACGGAGCCTTCGCCGGGTTCGTGGTGATCCCGGCCCAGAACGCGTGGATCGTCGGCGAGGGGATCGACCCGGACGCGGCCTCCATCATGGAACCGTTCGGAAACGCCGTGCACGCAACCTTCGGTACGGCCGGTGGCGAGGACCTGGCTACCAACCCGGTCGCCGTGATCGGGTGCGGGCCGATCGGGTTGTTCTCCGTGGCCATCGCCCGAGCGGCCGGGGCGTGGAAGGTCATCGCCGTCGAGCCGAACGACGAGCGGCGAGCGCTCGCCTCGAAGATGGGCGCCGACCTGCTGGTGGACCCGAAGGTGGAGGATCCGGTCCAAGTGGTGCTGGAGGCCACGAACGGGACCGGGGCCGAGGTCGTTTTGGAGATGTCGGGCAACGCGTCGGCCATCGACCAGGGCACCCGGATGCTCGCCCGAGGCGGGCGGATGTCGCTCCTCGGTCTTCCCGACCGGCCGGTGACCCTGGACCTGAACGACCAGGTGATCTTCAAGGAGGCCCGGCTTCAGGGCATCACCGGACGCGAGATGTTCCGGACGTGGCAGCAGACCACGACGCTGCTGTCGACCGGCCGGGTCGATGTGACGCCGGTGATCACCCACCGGTTGCCGATGGAGCGGTTCGAGGAGGCATTCGAGACCACGGCGTCGGGCCACTCGGCCAAGGTCATCATATTCCCGGACGACTGACCGTCAGAGGTACCCGCCTCCACCCGTGACCTGCGGGCGCTGGGGTGCGAATTGCTCGACCCGGAACGGAAGCGACTTCAGGTCGACGCCGTCCACCGAGATGACGAAGCGGAAGGTGCTCGGGCCCTCGAACCCCATTCCGTTCAGGTTGACGGCGATCGGCACGATCTGTTCGACGCCGCGCGCGACCGCGGCCCCGAATTCCCCTCCGATGCGAGTGATCTTGCCCGATGACTGCGCGCCAGGAGGCGCGTCACCGAGCGGCAGTTCGTTCCCCTTCGAGTCCTCGAGTCGCAGCTCGAACCGGTGGGGTTCACCGACCGCCTCGTCCTCGAACCGGAAGAGCAGCCCGATCCCGATCCGATCATGCACGGCCGGAAACGACGCAGTGGAGATGCGATTCCACCCCGCGCCCTGGACATACAGCTTTCCCTCGGAGGTGACGACGGAGTCCGCCAGGAACCCGTCCACGTCGATGGAGGTCACGTCATCTCCTCGTCTCCGACATCCGCTCGCTCCAGCCTAATGCGATAGCGTCTCCGGCCGATGGCGGGCGCGCTCGACTACCTGGGGGAGCGGCTGGCGGAGCTCCGGGCGCAGGGGCTGCTGCTCCACGAACGGGTCCTGGAGGGCCCAACGGGAGCCAGAGCCCGGTTCGACGGCCGGGAGGTCATCAATCTGGCGTCGAACAACTATCTGGGCCTGGCCAACCACCCCCGGATGAACGACGCAGCCGCGCGCGCCGCATCGATCTACGGGGCCGGGACGGGAGCGGTCCGCACGATCGCGGGCACGATGGCGATGCATCGGGATCTGGAGCGTCGCTTCGCGGCGTTCAAGCGCGCAGACGACGCGCTGATGTTCCAGTCGGGGTTCACGGCGAACGCGGGGACGGTGGCGGCCATCCTGGACAAGGAGGACGTGATCGTCTCCGACCAGCTGAATCACGCGTCGATCATCGACGGCGCTCGACTGTCACGGGCAGAGATCAAGGTGTTCCCGCACAAGGACGCCGGGGCGGCGGACGAGCTTCTCGGGCAGACGAAGGGGCCCGGGCGCCGGCAACTGTTGATCACCGACGGCGTCTTCTCCATGGACGGGGACATCGCCCCGCTCCCGGACCTTGTCGAAGTGGCCGAGCGGCATGAGGCGATCATGATGGTGGACGACGCACATGCCTCCGGGGTGCTGGGCACGGACGGCGCCGGGACCGTCGATCACTTCGGCCTCCACGGTCGGGTGGACGTCCAGGTGGGAACGCTGTCGAAAGCCATCGGGGTGCTCGGCGGATTCATCGCTGGGCCGACTCATCTGATCGAGTGGTTGCAGAACCGGGGCCGGCCCTACCTCTTCTCGACGAGCGCCCCGCCCGCCGTGATCGCCGCGTGTATGGCTGCTCTCGACATCATTCGGGACGAACCCGACCGTCTGGAGCGGCTGTGGGCAAACACGGGGGTGTTCAAGGATGGCCTGGAGGCCCTCGGCTTCGACACCGGGGAGAGCGAGACGCCGATCACGCCGGTGATCACCGGCGACGAGGAGAAGACGCAGGAGTTCGCCCGACGGCTGTTCGATGACGGAGTGTTCACACCGGCCATCGTGTTCCCGACCGTGGCCAAGGGCCGGGCCCGGGTCCGCACGATCGTGACCGCGGACCACACGAAGGAGGAACTCAAGGAAGCCCTGGAGGCGTTCCGACGGGTGGGAGTCGGGCTCGGCCTGCTCTAGGAAGCAGGCCGAGCCCTTTCGAAACGATCAGCTCCTGGGGACCCTCAGCAGCGAAAGCTGCCCGGCCTCGCGCTTGAGGGTCGGTGTCCCGGGGCTGACGTCCACGAACACATCGTGGGCCTGGACGTCCAAGAGCCAGGCGCCTGAGCCGAACCATGTCGACACGTCAACGATCCCGCTCGATTCCCAATCAACGTCGTTTACCTGAGCGATGACAGTCCACGAGTTCGCCGCGAAGTCGTAGCGCCAGACCCGCGAGAAGCCCTGGGCCGTGTCCTCCTGCACCATCAGGCTGTTCACGCTCGTCCCCAGGTTGTCAGGCTGGTGGATGGCCGTGGCCTGGTCGCCGGTCGGGCCCAGCGTGTCCCCGTCCAGGAGGATTGAGAAGCTCGCCACCCTCCGAGGGTTGTCGGCCGAGAACTCCATCCGGTACACGCGCCCGTTCGGGAAGGCCCCGGCCGTCCCGCTGGGGCCACGTGTGAGTCTCCCGGTGGCGGCTTGCGGCGGGGTCAAGCTCTCCGGATACACCATTCGACGGTCACCGGTGTCCGCGATATAGACCACACGCGGGTTGTTCCGATCGTAGGCTGTGTCCTCCACTCGGATGAACTGGAAGACGTTGTTCTCGTTCGCCCAGTTCTCAAGAGCCTTCTGGGGAGTGGGACCTCCTTGCCCCCGGGCGATGGCCTTCGGCACGTGGATGAACCGCCCCTGCCACACGTCACCGCTCTGGATCTCGCCGTAGTCGTTGGCGTCGTTGAACGGGTCGGCCTCGTCCACCTTGCCCTGGTCGGTCCTGGTCACTCGGAAGGCCCACAAGCTTCCCTGGTCCGCGACGATCGCGTCCTCATTGTCGGCCAGATACAGGTAGAGCTGCGACCAGTCCGGGAATGGTGGCGTGAAGAACGTGTCGTCGCCGGACAGGACCGCAATCTGCTCCCATCCGCCCGGGATCACCATGTCGTTCTCGTGATTGTGGCGGCCCATCCCCGCCACCTGGGTGAAGGCCCCGGTGGCCGGGTCCAGGACCACGGCGTAGCCGGCCTGCCGGTTCGGCGCGATCGAACCATCCGGACCGTACGGCGCTCCCGGTGGGACGGCGACGATGTCGTTCGACTCCTCGTTGGTGAAGTAGAGGTACCGGTCCAGGCCCTCTGCAGGCCCCGCCATCGTGCTGGAGCAGAATCGGATGAACCCAGCGCTCGACGGGAGGGCGACGGAGGCCGCGAGCACGCCTCCATCCGTGGCGTCCAGGGTGAGTTTGGAGACCGACGCATCGACGAAGTCCGCCAAGCCCAGGAACGGCACGCGCGACTGCTCGTGGTTCACGAAGGTATCCACGGTTCCGGGTCCAGACCCGGGCATCACTCCGATGCCGTCGGGGATGCCCTCGAACATGAAGGAACCGAGGGTCTCGCCGTTGTTGATGATCGGCGTGATCGTCGACCCGGCAGGGGCGGAGGCGCTGAGCGTCATCATCGAAGCCTCCGCAGTGTGGTAGCCGCTCGCCCCGGCGCTTGTCGCAAACGTCGCGACGACGGAGAGGGCAGCGACCATGGAGACAGAAGCGCGTCGCCAGGCGGGGGGGATCGCCACGTTCGACCTCCTTGGAGGGGGTGATATTTGACCCCGTCGCAGGGGGGCCCTGTCAAACCCTCCGCTGACGGGCCGCCACTCGATCAGGCGTCTGAGGCAGGCGACGCGTCGACCTTGGCACGGAGGCCGGCGATCAACAGGTCTAGGCCGAACTCGAAGTCGACGTCCGGGTCGCACTCGGCCATGAGGGGGAGGAGGCGCACGAGGTTCGGGAACTCCGTCGCAGGGAGCTCGCCGGCGAGCTGCTCGTGCTCAGCTCTGTGGTCCCGGTCGCCCACCCCCGGCACGGGGTTGGCCACCTCGTTCAGCACCGAACCCATGATGTAGCCGCCGAAAGCGCGGAACGCGTGGACCACCTCGACCTCCGAGAGCCCGCCCCTGCCGAGTATCTCGAAGGCCCACTCCATGGGCCGCAGACGCTCCGGGGAGGACGCCGGGTGCTTGCTCTCGGCGAAGAGTGCGATGACGGTGGGATGGGCGGTCATCAGGCGGCGCCAGGCCCTGGCCCCTGCACGGACGTCGGCCTCCCAATCCCCGGTCTCCTTCGGGAACTCGAACTCGGCCATGACCACCTCGAGGATCCCGTCGAGGATGGCCTCCTTATCCTCAACGTGGTTGTACAGCGACATGGCCTCCACGCCGAGCTCCCGGCCCAGGCGGCGCATGGTCACGGCCTCCAGCCCCTCCTCGTCCATGACGTGGAGGGCGGCCCGCAGGATCCGCTCCCTGGTCAGGGGCTCTCGGCGGCGAGGCGTCGAGCTCTCGCCGTCGCCCTGCGGGGGATCGACGCCCGCGTTCTCAAGATGTTCAAGTTTCTCGGGCATATTTCCTCGTTGTGCGGGTTGACACCTTACATCGTAGAGATAGACTACCTGACGCCGTAAGCATATGCCGTAAACCACCCCGGGGCAAGGACCGGGCCGAACAGGGTAGGGGGAGCCATGAAGTTGAATCCGGAGACCATCGCCAGGGCGAGTAGCCGTCACCCCTGGCGGACGATCGGCGTGTGGGTGGTCCTGATCGTGGCCATGGGGGCGGTGAGCTCCGCCCTCCTGGCGGACGTCCTGACCCAGGACATCCAGTTCACCAACCGGCCGGAGTCGGTCCAGGCCCAGGACATCCTCGACACGAAGTTCGGTCAGAGCCGCACCGAGGACACCGAGTTCCTCATCGTGCACTCGGACCAGTCCACCGTCCTCGATCCGGAGTTCGTGGGGTTCGTGAGGAAGCTCCAGGGTCAGGTCACCGCCCTCGACGGGAGCATCCTGGCTGCGCCGCCGGCCACGTACTACGACGTCGTCAGGCAAGCACCCGATCAGGCGGCGGGCCTGGTTTCCCAGGACCAGCACTACACGCTGATCCCGGTCACGCTCAAGGACTTCGAGGATTCGACCATCGAGAAGCTCCGGCACATCGCCGCCGCGTCCCAGGAGGACGGGTTCTCCGTTCAGGTGGCGGGTACCGGCTCGCTGAACGTCGACTTCACGACGATCGCCGAGGAGGACCTCCGCAAGGGCGAGTCGATCGGCATCGGCGTCGCGCTGATCGTCCTGATCATCGTCTTCGCCGCGATCGTGGCGGCCATCGTCCCCATCGTCATGGCCATCTTTGCCATCGCCGTCGCGCTCGGCCTGGTGGCCCTCATCGGGCAGCTCTTCAGCTTCAACCTGTTCGTGGAGAACATGGTCACGATGATCGGCCTCGCAGTGGGCATCGACTACTCACTGTTCATCGTGTCTCGGTACCGGGAAGAGCGGAAGAAGGGCTTCGCCAAGCTCGACGCGATCGGCGCCGCGGGGGCAACGGCCAACCGAGCCGTGTTCTTCAGCGGCCTCACCGTCGTGCTCGCCCTGCTGGGGATGATGATCTTCCCGGCCACGATCTTCCGGTCGCTGGCGGGCGGCGCGATCCTGGTGACGATCGCCGCGCTCGGGGCATCGATGACGCTCCTTCCCGCCATCCTGGCCATCCTGGGCGACCGGGTGAACTGGCCACGACTGGCCAAGCGGGCCCGGGTCGACTCCGACTTCGACCCGCGGGGGGGGATGTGGGACCGGCTCACTCGTGGGGTCATGGCCAGGCCCGTGGTGTTCCTGGTGGCCAGCCTCCTCGTGCTGGGCGGCCTGGGGGCCTTCTACTTCCAGCTGCATCGGGGGACCTCTCAGAACGTCAGCACGCTGCCGGACGACTTCCCGTCGAAGCAAGCGTTCGTCACCCTCCAGCAGGAGTTCTCCGGTGGGCTCACCGACCCGGCCAAGATCGTCATCACCGGGAACGTCGAGTCCTCGGAGGTTCAGGCGGCCATCACGCGACTTCAGGATGCGATCGCGAGCGACCCGACGTTCGCTCCGGAGACCAACGTCACCACGAGCGAGGATGGATCCGCGATCGAGGTCGATGTCTACCTGCAGGGTGACCCATCGAGCGACGCCGCCTTCCAGGCGATCCGCGATCTCCGCGACCAGATGGTCCCCGCTGCCTTCAAGGGTGTGTCCGGCGTCCAGGTGCTGGTCGGCGGCAACCCGGCGTTCTTCACGGACTTCCTGGACACGGTGGGCCGGTACCAATGGATCGTGCTGGTGTTCGTGCTGGGGCTGTCGTTCCTGCTCCTCACGGTGGTGTTCCGGTCCATCGTGCTGCCGATCAAGGCCATCATCATGAACCTGCTCTCGGTGGGTGCGGCCTACGGGGCGCTCACGCTCGTGTTCCAGAAGGGCGTCGGCATCGGGTTCTTCAACGCCCTGGGCTTCCAGTTCCAGCAGACGCCGGCGATCGAGGCCTGGCTTCCGCTGTTCCTGTTCTCCGTGTTGTTCGGGCTGTCGATGGACTACCACGTGTTCCTGCTCAGCCGGATCCGTGAGGAGTACGACAAGACGCACAACAACACCGAATCGGTGGCGTACGGCCTTCGCACCACGGCCGGCATCATCACGGGGGCGGCGCTCATCATGGTTGCGGTGTTCGGAGGGTTCGCGGCGGGCCGCCTCGGTCCACTCCAGCAGATGGGGTTCGGCCTGGCGGTGGCCGTGTTCATGGACGCGACGATCGTCCGGACCCTCCTCGTTCCGGCGGCCATGCGCTTGCTGGGCGACGTGAACTGGTACCTGCCGAAGTGGCTCCAGTGGCTGCCCCAGATCCGGGTGGAGGGCCATGAGCCGACGCTCGCGCCCGTCCGCATTCCCGACCGCGAAGTGGTCACGGTTCCGGCCGACGACTGACGCCCGCCGGGCGACCGGCGGACGTGACGGAGGGGGTGCCCGCGCCCCCTCCGTCCTTCCCCACTACCTGCGGCGCAGCCGGTTCTGTACCGCGGGGCTGGTGAGCTCACGGAGGGCGTCGGCCGCGATCCACCGCGCGGCTCCGGAATCCAGTTCGGAGATCTCCTTCGCCGTGGCGATGGCCCGTCGGTTCAACGCAGAGTCCCGTTTGCCGATCTGTCGGAGGGCCCAGTTCACGGCTTTCTTCACGTAGTTCCGTTCGTCGGTCGACGCGCCCACGATCACCGGCAGGAACGTCTCGAACGGCTCGTCTCCGACGTCCTTTCGATGGACCGCGGCACATGCCATCGTGGCGAATCCGGCGCGCCGCACGAACTCGCTCCCACGCGCGCTCCATGCCCTCGCCTTTCGGAAGGCGTGAGGCGTTCGATCGAACAGGTTGCCGCACACCTGGTCGCACAGGTCCCACGAATCGAACTCGCGGGCCCAGGCATCCATCTGTGACGGAGTGACCCTGGCGACCTCGTCGGTCATGCTCGCCAGGATGCGAGCCTCGTGGACCCCAGTGGTCCACAAGGTGAGAGCGCGGTCATGATCGTTCCCCAACCGGCGGGCCACTCGACGGAGCTCCGGGATGGCCACGCCGAGGGCATTCGTCGTGGAGATCCCGTAGCGAGCCATACCGGTGAGCCGGGTGGGATCCGCGATCGCATCGAGCTGTTTGAGAACCTCGGCGACCCGATCGGGCTCCCCCGTCCGCTCAGACGCGACGCGTCGACCGCTCATCGCGCTTCCCCGACGGTTGGATGGCGCAGCGCTGGGCGCCGAGGAGCGCTCCCAGGCGTCCTCGGTGGCGAGCCGTCCAGTCGTACAGGCGATCGGTGGTGCGGGGGAATGCCACGGCCACTGCCGCGAGTGGGGCGCCGGCGGGGAGAAGTCGGAGGAGAGGTGCGACCGCGCGTCCGGCAGACCAAACGCCTCCATCCGGGCCCAGGACGTGCCACGAGGCCATCCGCCGTTCGCGGTCCATCCCTGGAAGGAGCCGTTCGGCCTCCGGGTCCGCAAGCGCGACCGCCCGAAGGCGGCCTCGCCGGTCCCAGGCGAGCAGCTTGCCCGTTGCCCACCGGCAGAAGCCACAGTCCCGGTCGTACAGCACGACCCACCGGCCCATCGCAGTTCCAGGCTATCGCCCGCCGGGCTGGACATGGGGTCCGGTACTGGCTTGTCCTCGAAGGCCGCCCGAGGCGCATAATTCGGCGATCTCTGGAAACGGGAGGGTAGTGATGGACTCGTCGACGTCACGTCCGACTTTGCCGGGGTCTCCTCCGCCCGGGAACCAGCTCGCGCGAGGGGCCATCGGGCTCCGCGAGGTGCTGTTCCAGTCGATCACGCACATGGCGCCGGCCGCGGCGGTAGCCATCACCATCGTGATCGGGGCCAACTTCGCTGGAGGGGCCGAGCCGCTCTCCGTGATCTTCGCCCTGGTGGGCTGCCTCCTGGTGGCCATCTCCATCGGGCAGTTGGCGAAGCATTTGCCCTCGGCCGGCGGCTTCTACACCTACACGGCGCAGGGCCTGCACCCCACGGTGGGGTTCCTGGTGGCCTGGGGCTACGTGTTCGTGGAGCCGCTGATCGCCCCGGCGCTGTACATGGTATTCGCCGGGGTGGTGGCCGGGACCCTGCGGGACGAATTCGGCTGGAACTTCGGCATCTGGTGGGTCGTCGCGGCGCTCGCTGCCGCGGTCCTGGTCTTCCTGCTCGGGTACTTCGGGATCCAGATCAGCGCTCGCATCGGCACGCTGCTCGGGCTGTTCGAGATCGGCGTGTTTGCCGTCCTTGCGGTGTGGTTGATCGTGAAAGCCGGCGACAAGAACACGCTGGAGGTCTTCGGTACGAAGTTCGCGACCGTGGAGGGGTTCACGGGAATCTCGGGGGTGATCGCCGGCTCCGTCTACACCATCCTGGCCTTCATCGGGTTCGAGGCGGCGGCGCCGCTCGCCGAGGAGGCGAAGGATCCGCGGAAGACCATCGGACGGGCCGTCGTTTACTCGTGCATCGGGATCGGGGCCTTCTACATCCTGACCACGTACGCCTCGACCGTGTTCTTCGGCCCAGCCAGGTACGCGGGGTTCCCCACGGCGGGCGGCGGCAACCCCTGGGATGCGGTGGCCCGGATGGTGTGGGGCGCGGGGTGGGTGCTGGTGTTCCTGGCAATCGCCAATTCGGCCATCGCCAACGCGAACGCCGGCTCCAACGCCGCAACGCGGACGCTGTACGCGATGGGCCGGATCCGCCTGCTCCCGGCCATCCTGCAGCGGACCCATCCGCGGTATCGCTCACCGCACGTCTCGGTGTTCGTTCAGGTGGTGATCGGAGTGGGCGTCGCCCTGTGGCTGGGAACCCAGTACAACAATCCGTTCACGGTCTTCGGGATCCTGGGAACGATCATCGGCGTAGTGGTGATCGCCATCTACATGCTGGTGAACCTATCCTGTCTCGTCTACTTCCTGCGGGAGCGGCCGACCGAGTTCAACTGGTTCCTGCACGGGGTCATTCCAATAGCGGGCATCGCGGCATTCGTGCCGGCGTTCCTGGTGGCCATCGGGGTCGGGGGCTCGGTGCTCAGCTTCATCGCCCCACTGACGTACCCATTCAACGTGGCAGGCCCGGTCGTGGGGATCTGGTACGCCATCGGGATCGTGTACCTGATCTATCTGTCCCTGAGGGCTCCCCGGCGGCTGAAAGACACGGCGAAGGTGTTCATCGAGGAAGAGGTGGCGGAGGTGTCGGCACCGGTCTGACCGGCGCGGACCACCGCCCAAGCAGCGGAGGATGGCATGGACGTCGTCACGTACCGGCCCGACCCGTCGGAGTTCGCCTGGACCTTTGGGGGCGTCCCCCCGGTGCGGAAGGTGAAACCGGGCGACCTTCTCGAGCTATGGACCGAGGACGCCTTCGGGGGCAAGGTCCGAGGCTTCGACGATCTGGTCTCCAAGGTCATCGAGTTCCCGTTCGTGAACCCGCAAACCGGACCGTTCTTCGTCGAGGGGGCGGAGCCCGGCGACACGCTCGCCGTCCACTTCGTCTCGATCGAGCCCTCCCGCGACTGGGCCGCCTCATGCACGGTGCCGCTCTTCGGCGCGCTGACGTCGACCCACCAGACCGCGACGCTCCAGGAACCACTCCCCGAGGTGGTGTGGATCTACGACGTGGACGCGGGGAAGCGGACGGTCACCTATCGGGCCCGGGCCGGGGAGTATGCCGTGGAGCTCCCGCTCGATCCGATGCACGGGACGGTGGGGGTTGCACCCGCGTCGTTCGAAGCCCGGTCCTCGCTCGTCCCCGACGCCCACGGCGGCAACATGGATACGCCGGAGATGCGCGCCGGGACGACGTGCTACTTGGGGGTGAACGTCGAGGGGGCCCTCTTTTCGATCGGGGACGGCCATTGCCGGCAGGGTGAGGGCGAGACGTGCGGCGTGGCCGTGGAGGCGGCCATGGACACGGTCATCGCCATCGACCTGGTCAAGGGGAGGCCCACGCCCTGGCCGCGTCTGGAGAACGACTCCTACCTCATGTCGGCCGGTTCGGCTCGGCCGCTCGAGGACGCGTTCCGGATCGCGCACGTGGACATGGTCACGTGGCTCTCCGAGGAGTACCGATTCGAGACCCTCGACGCGTACCAGCTCCTGACCCAGGTGTCCGAGAGCCCGGTGGCCAACGTGTGCGACCCCAACTACACCTTCGTGACGAAGGTGGCCAAACGCTACCTCCCTCGAGGCGACGCGTACGGCAGCATGCACGGCCGGCTGAGCGAGGTGGCCGAGACGTATCGTCGGGGCCGGTAGGGACCGTCCGTATCAGGAGGAGCGACTCCGCCGGTCCAGCTCGCGGCGGAACCGGTACACGCGGTACCGGAACCAGTAGTACGCGAACAGCGACAGGAACGCGATCGTGAGCAGGATCGCCAGCGTGATGACGAGCGCCGTCTTCAGCACGACGCCGAGGATGCCGAAGACCGCGGCCAACAGAAGCAGGATGACGATGAACACGAACATGGAACTCATCCTACGACCTCCTGGGCGAACCGTTGGATCCGTTCCGCGACGGCGTCTGGTCGCTGGATGGGGATGTCGTGGATGCCGTCGATCCACTCGAACCGCACGGCCGCGTCGATGTCCTTCACCACCTCGGCCGCCCGCTCCTTGTCCTTCATGAACCCTGCGGAATCGGCTTCCCCGGGCGCCGAGCGCACCGCAACGACCAGCGTGGGCTGCCGCACCCGCCGGAGGAGGCCCGGCGCGTCCTGTTCCCACAGTGCGTGAAGGATCCGCAAGTGGTTGGCCCGGGACAGCCTGGGGTGGATGTTGCCGTCACGGTCCACGCGCATGAGAGACAGGAACACCGCCTCGACCTCGGGCGTGAGCTCCACGGCCCCCCGGGTGAATGTCCGCATGCCCGCGCGGAACTGCTCGAGTGACATCCCTTTCAGTTGCGGCGGTGCCAGCATCGTCCGGGCAGTCCGCCAGTCCATCCGGTCGCGCATCGACAGGAACCCCCCGTCGACCAGGACGTCGCCCGAGACCAGCTCTGCCCCATCCACGGCGAGCTGGAGAGCGACGTTGGCTCCCCAAGAGTGGCCCCCCACCACGGGCCGTCCCAGCTCGAGTGTCCGGATCACCGCCGCGGCATCGGCGATCAGCCGGTCGAACCGGTAGCCGCTCGACGGCTTGCCCGACCGGCCGTGGCCCCGCTGGTCGTACGCGACCACGCGGAACCGCGGCGCCAGGCGGGGCGCCACCAGATCCCAGATGTGCGACGAGGAGGCCAGGCCGTGCAGGAGAAGGATCGACGGACCCCGGCCCGGCCACTCCCGGACGGCCAGCCGAACGCCGCCGTCCCCCTGCACGGTATGCGTCTGGACCATCGAGCGAGCGTATCGCGGGCCGCTCGGCGGGGCATATGCTCCGGCCGTTCCGAGGGCAAAGGAGGCTGACGTGTACGGGACGGTAGGTCGCATGAAGGTGAAGCCGGGGAAGATGCAGGAAGTGAGGGACAACATGCTGGATCCTCAGGGGGCGTCAGCGAACGGCTTCCTGGGGCTCCATTTCCTGGAGGCTGACGAAGGAGACGAGGCCGTCGTCGCAGTCATCTTCGAAGACAGGGACTCGTACTCCGCGATGGTCCACGATCCCAAGACCGACGAGAACTTCGGGAAGCTCATGAAGCTGCTCGATGGGGAGCCATCGTGGACCGACGGTGAATGGCACAGCGCGAGCCCTGCCTAAACGGCGTTCGCGGTACGCTGAACGGCGCTTCAAACGGCTAGGGGAGGTGCGGTCCGAGGTGGCAAACGAACTCCAGAACTACATCGACGGCACGTGGGTCGACGCCGTCGACGGCGAGCGGTTCGACGTGTTCAACCCGGCGACCGGGGAGGTCCTGGCCACGGCGCCGCACTCCAAGCAGGCGGACGCCGATCGGGCCATCGACGCCGCGCGCCACTCCTTCGACGAGGGAACGTGGTGGCCCCGTACGAGCGGGCGCGAGCGGGGGCGCATCCTCCTGCGGGCGGCCGAGCTCGTCCGGAGGGACCGCGACCGGCTGGCCGAGATGGAGGCCGTGGACAGCGGGAAGCCCATCGGCGAGGCCCGCGAGGACATGGACGAGGTCGCCTTCATGTTCGAATACTTCGGCGGGTGGGCCACGAAGATCGAAGGCGAGATCCCGCCGGTCGGCCCAGACGCCATGACCCTGGTGGTGAAGGAGCCCATGGGCGTGGCGGTCTGCATCACTCCGTGGAACTACCCGATGATGATGGCCACGCAGAAGGTGGCCCCCGCACTGGCGGCGGGGTGCACCGTCATCCTGAAGCCGCCGGAGCAGACGCCCCTGACGCCGCTCGAGATCCCCAAGATCTTGGAGGAGGCGGGGCTCCCGAGTGGCGTGCTGAACGTGATCACCGGGTTCGGCGAGACGGCCGGCGCCCCGCTCGTGGCCAGCCCCCTGGTCGACAAGGTGGGGTTCACCGGGTCCCGCGACGTGGGCAAGATCATCATGAAGACCGGTGCCGACACGCTGAAGCGCGTCACACTCGAGCTGGGCGGAAAGTCACCGAACATCGTGTTCGCCGACGCCGAGTTCGACGCGGCCATGGAGGGATCGGCCAACGGCATCTTCTGGAACCAGGGGGAGATCTGCTCGGCCGGCTCGCGCGTCTTCGTGGAGAGGTCCATCTACGACGACGCACTCTCGGCCATGTCGGACCGGGCGAAGGGGGTTCGCCTGGGCTATCCGCTCGAGGAGGACACCACCATGGGACCGCTCGTCTCCGCGGAGCAGCGGGATCGAGTGCAGACATACATCGAGGTGGGCCAGAACGAGGCCAAGCTCGCCGTGATGGGCGAGCGGCCCACCGATCCCAGACTGGCCAGGGGTTACTACGTCCCCCCCACGATCTTCGCCGACGTCAAGAACGACGCCAGGATCGCCCGAGAGGAGATCTTCGGGCCGGTCATGTCGGTGATCCCGTTCACCGACATCGACGAGGTCATCCGGCTGTCGAACGACAACGACTACGGTCTCGCCGCGGCCGTGTGGACCAAGGACATCAAGAAGGCCATCAACACCGCGCGGGCCCTCCGGGCGGGGATCGTGTGGATCAACGACACGCAGCCCGCCCCCACGGAGATGCCGTGGGGAGGCTACAAACAGTCGGGGGTGGGCCGGGAGCTGGGCAAGGACGGCGTCGAGGACTACCTGGAGAAGAAATCGATCTACATCAACCTGGCCGAGTGACTCGCTCGAGGACGACGACGGGGATGATCCGGGCCGTCTTGCGTTCGTAGGCGGCGAACCCCGGGTTTCGGCGCTTCTGCGCCTCCCAGATGCGCTCGCGCTCCTGGCCCTGCGCGACCCGCGCCCGGACCCCAACGGCCTCATCGCCAACCTCGATCGTCACATCGGGGTTCGCGATCAGGTTGTGGTACCAGTCCGGGTTCCTCGGAGCCCCGCCCTTCGAAGCGAAGACGGCGTAGCCTTCGTCGAGCTCCTGGTAGGCCAGTGGGTTCACTCGCTCGATACCGGTCTTCGCGCCGCGGTGGTGAAGCAACAGGAGAGGCTGGGTGCGGAACCGCGCCACCCGGCCGCCGTTCTCGCGGAACTCCTGGATGATCCCCTGGTTCCAGTCCTCGGGCATGCTCGACTCCTCTTGATCGGTGGGTTCGGTGATCCGCGGGGACTACAACCATCGCGGGGTCCGTCGCCATTCCCGTGGGGACGCTCGGCGCCGGCTCCGCGCCCGGGCGGTCGGGCGCGACGGATGCCCGTGCGTTATCCTCCGCCTGCTATGAGCGGAGAAGTCAAGCTTGTCGACCTGGTCAAGCGGTTCGCCGACGTCACCGCGGTGGGTGGGATCAACCTCGAGATGCAGCCGGGTGAGTTCTTCTCGCTCCTCGGTCCCTCCGGGTGTGGCAAGACCACCACGCTCCGCCTGATCGCCGGGTTCGAGCGGCCCGACGAGGGTCAGATCCTGCTTGACGACGCCGACATGGCCCAGGTACCGCCCCACAAGCGGAACGTGAACACGGTCTTCCAGAACTACGCGCTGTTCCCCCACCTGAACGTGTTCGACAACGTCGCGTTCGGCCTTCGGTACAAGGACGTCGGGAAGCATGAGATCAAGCAGAAGGTCGACGAATCGCTCGCCCTGGTGAGGCTGGAGGGCATGCAGAAGCGCCGGCCGTCCCAGCTGTCCGGGGGGCAGCAGCAGCGGGTCGCGCTGGCCCGTGCGCTGATCCTGAACCCGGCCGTCTTGTTGCTCGACGAACCACTCGGAGCCCTGGACGCCAAGCTCCGCAAGGCGCTCCAGATCGAGCTGAAGGCTCTCCAGGAGGAGGTCGGCATCACGTTCATCTACGTGACGCACGATCAGGAGGAAGCCCTCACGATGTCGGACCGGCTGGCCGTCATGTCGGACGGCCGGATCGAGCAGGTGGGGACGCCGAACGAGGTCTACGAGGAGCCCAGGACGACCTACGTCGCCGACTTCCTCGGCGTGTCGAACCTCATGGATGCCCGGGCCGAGGGCTCGGACGGGAACGGCAGGTGCAAGGTCCGACTAGGCGACTTCCAACTCCTGGCGGGGCAAGGCGAGAGCGATGCGCGGGGTGAGGCGAGGATCGTGATCCGGCCCGAGCGCGTCGGGCTGGAGGCGCAGGGAGCGACGGGCGAGAACCGGGTCCCGGGGATGGTCGAGCGGGTCGTCTACGTGGGCTCCATCCTCCAGGTCATCGTCCATCTCGCACCTGGACATACCCTCCAGGCCTGGATCCAGAATCAGGGGGAGGGCCTGCCGTATGGACAGGGCACGCCGGTGACCGTGCACCTGCCTCCAGACGCCCTCCGCGTCCTGATCGACGGCCGCGCCGAGTCGTTCGCCTGATCCGCCGGGCGCGCCGGCGGCCTAGACCTGCCCGAACGCCGCCACGTCGGCTCGCTGGCCACGCGACAGCCGCCTGTACACGACGTACCCGAACGCGATCGCTATCGTGGTGGTGATCAGCATGAGGGTGGCGGCCGCGTTGACCGCAGGGGTCGGCGACGCGCGCACCGCCGTGTACACGAACAGCGATAGGGGCGTGCTCGACGCGGGGCCCGAGAGGTACGAGACCGTGACGAAGTCATCGACCGTGTCGGCGAACACGATGGCGAAGCTCGCGAAGATGGCCGGGTACAGCATCGGCAGCAGGACCCGCCGCACGGATTCCTGCGGGGTGGCTCCGAGGTCCATGCCGGCCTCCTCATACTCCTTGCCGATCGAGAGCAGGCGGGCGCGCACGATGATGACGGGATACGAGATCTGGTAGGTCACCAGGCCGATGACCTGAGCCGTTGTCCCGAGGTGGACGAATGAGAACACGTACTGGATCACCAGCAACATCGAGATGCCGATGATGATCTCCGGCATCACGAACGTGAGCAGCATCAGGAAGCTCGCGCCGGTCGCGAGGCGACCCCGCCACCGGTCGATCCCGATGGCGAACGCCACCCCGATCGGCACCGCGATCATCATGGTGAGAAACGACAGCAGGTAGGTCTGCAGGATCGCCCGGCGTAAGGTCGGATCCTGGAACAGCGCCTGCTGGTCGACCGGGTCGTCCAACCACCAGCGCAGCCCGAGCGTCTGCAGCTGCGCGTTCGATCGGCCGGCGTTGAACGAGATGAGGATGGCGATGAGGACCGGGAGGATCGACCAGGCCAGGTAGGCCCAGGTGAGCGTGGCCAGAATCCGGGGCTTGCGCCAGGGGTCCCGCCGCCATCTGCCGAACCTTCGGGGCTCCGCCCGCGGAATCGCGAGCTCGGCTGCGTGAGCGCCCGACTCGGTCATGCGCCTTCCTGTGCCCGGTGCGTGAACCGGAGGTAGTAGATCATCGGGACCAACAGCAGGATCATGAGGATGACCACGAGGACGGCGCCCTCCGGCCCCTGGCCGAACGAGCCGACCGACTCGTTGATCAGGTTGCCGATCATGGCAGTCTTCGGCGACTGCGACAGCAGGTCGTTGGTGTAGTAGTCGCCGAACATCGGCAGGGCCACGATCACCAGCCCGGCCAGGATCGCCGGCTTCGACAGCGGCAGAGTGATCCGCAGGAAGGTCTGAACGCGCCCGGCGCCCAGGTCGCGTCCCGCCTCGAGCAGGTTGACCTCGATCCGGTCCAGGAACCCGAACAGGGGCAGGATCATGTACGGGATGTAGCCGTACACCAGGCCGAGCACGACGGTCACGGGGTTCCCCTCGAGCCAGTTGATGGGGTGCGGCGCCAGGTGCAGCGTGGTGATGAGCTTGTTCACGTACCCCTCGTCGTCGAGCAGGTTCACCCACGCCAGCATCCGCATCAGGTAGCTGATCCAGAACGGAGAGATCAGCAGGACCAGGATGAGGGTGCGCCACCTCCCCGCGAAGCGCGCCACGTAGTACGCGACCGCATAGCCGATGAACAGACAGATCGAGCTGGCGATGAACACGTACACGAACGTCCTGACGAATGCGGGCCGAAGGAACGCGTTCGCCCCGAAGATCTTCCCCAGGACGTCGGTCAGGTACTGGCTGGTCCAGTACCACGGCTGCCAAATGGGGAGCGGGTTGCGAAACAGATCGACCGTACCGAACGCGACCGCGAAGATGACGTAGAACGGAAGGAGGAACAGCAGCAGCAGCCACGTGATCCCCGGCACTGAGAAGCTCGGCCAGAACCACTCCGGATACAGGGCGCCACTCTGCAGTTGCTCTTGGCGCCTCCTTCGCAGACGTCTCGGTGGGGTCCCCGCGGCAGCGGCCTCAGGCACCCGCCGTGAACTCCTGCCACGCGTCCTGCCAGAGCTCGTCACCCGTCGGCGACAGCTCGTGAAGCCGAAGGCCGGTCTCCGCCAGGTCCGATTCCAGGACGACCGCGTTCGGCATCCAGGGCGGCACGTACGGGACCGGGGGGGCCCAGTTCGAGATCTTCGAGTACAAGCCCTCGGCCTCGGTCAACCGGCCGACGTCAGCCTGCTTCTGCGGCGGCTGGTAGCCCACCCACGAGAAGTTGTCCATCGCATGCTTGAAGTCCAGGAGGAAGTTCAGGAACAGGTGGGCCAGGACGGGATGCTCGGCGCTGGCGGGGATGGCGATCAGATCGTTGTCGGCCGGCGCGACGCGATCTTCCGGGAACCAGTAGCCCAGGTTCTTGAACTGCGCCTCCGTGTAGTCCGACACGTAGCCCCAGCCGGCCACGATGTCGCCGGACCACGACTCGTGGATCCAGAAGTCGCCCTTGGGGAGCCGGGCGTAGGAGCCGTTGATCGTCGCGCGGACATTGACGGCGTCGATGAGGTCGAGCAACGCCTGCTTCGCCTTCTCGATGTCGGCCGGGTCCTCGGTGTTGATGTCGTTGATGCCCTCCTTCTGGAGGGCGAACGCGATGGTGTCGCGGTAGGAGTCGTACACGCCCACCTTCCCGCTGTACTTCGGGTCCCACAGCATCGCTCGAGGGTTCGGGTTGCCGTAGATCTCGTCGTCGCTGATCTCGTCGCGCCGGTAGGAGATGCCGGTCGTGTAGACGACGTACGGGACCGAGTACCGCCACTCCTGGTCGTAGAACGGGTTCTGGAACATGTCCCACGCGTTCGCTTCCAGGTTGGGGATGTAGCTGTGGTTGAGCGGTTGGAGGTATTTGCCGTTGACCAGCTTGCCCAGGACGTCGTACGTGGGGAAGAACACGTCGAATTTGAGCTGGCCGGTCTGGATCTTGGCCACCGCGGATTCCATGTTGTGGAACGTCGTGATCTCGTAGTCGCAGTCGTACTTGTCGCAGAACTCTTGGACGATCCGCCGCCACACGTAGGCGTCCCAGTTGAAGATCTGGAGGGTCGCGCCCTTCTCGGGTTCCAGGCCGTCGGGGATCGGCTCACCCACCATCGGGAGCGTGACCGGATTGTCCGGCGTCGCCACCTTGAAGGCGGTCCCCTGCTGCTCGCGCGGGTTCGTGCAGGCGGCGAGGATGGCCGAGAGCGATGGTACGGTCAGCGCGGCGCCTGCGGAGGTCCGGAGGAACTCGCGACGGCTGAATCGGCCGCCGCGCCTTCCGACACGCCCCTCCATCGGGTGACGACGATACATGGGGTCCCTCCTCTTGGTCGTTTGACCCGCGATTCAAATTATTGAGGTAGCACAAGCCTTCCTATCGCGCAAGCCAAGGGGGAAGAACCCTCCAGGAATGGGGATGGCTCGGGGCGCCTGAGGCGCCTGAAGTGCCGTTCAGGGGCCCTGTATGATTCGGCCCCCCAACGAGACCCGTGTGAGGGCATTTTCGATGACCGACGACGCGCCGGGGAACGAATCCGTCCTGCTCATCGAGGACGTCGGGCCGGTCCGTCGGCTCACCATGAACCGTCCGGTGAAGCTGAACGCCCTGAACGGCGAGCTGGTCGAGGCACTGTCACGAGCGCTGACGGAGGCCGAAGGCGACGACGGCGTGAGCGCGCTGATCCTTCGGGGGGCGGGCCGGGCCTTCTGCGCCGGCTACGACCTGGACGAGGATGCGGGGACCGGACCCATGGACTCGGCAGCGTGGTACGGGGAGCTCGAGCGCTCCGCCGCCCGGATGCTCGAGCTCATCGACCACCCGAAGCCGATCATCGCCCAGGTCCACAGCTACTGCTTGGCCGGTGGCACCGACCTCATGCTCGCCTGCGACCTGTGCGTCTGCTCCGAGGACGCGCTCTTCGGCTACCCGGACATCCGGTTCGGATCGGGCGTCGTCACGATGCTGCTTCCCTGGGTTGTTGGCGCCCGCAAGGCCAAGGAGCTCCTGTTCACCGGGGAGGATCGGGTCTCGGCCGAGGAGGCGCTCCGGATCGGTCTGGTCAACCGGGTGGTCCCCGCCGTCGAGCTCGACGACGCGACCCTCGCCCTGGCGGACGAGATCGCGAAGAACGAATCCTTCGTCGTCCGGGCCACGAAGCGGGCCATCAACCGGGTGTGGGAGCTGTCCGGCATGCGCGAGGGGGTCGCGGCGAACGTCGAGCTCGACGTGATGATCGAGGCGGCGAACCTCCCGCAGCGGGACGAGTTTCGTCGCATCACGAACAAGCAGGGCCTGAAGGCCGCCATCGCCTGGAGGGACGCGAGGTTCCGGGACCGGGGGGCGTGAACCTCCGCCCGCTGCTCGCACCGCGGTCGATCGCGATCGTCGGGGCCTCGGAGTCCGCCGATTCCTGGGCTCCCGAGATCTTCCGGAGCCTCCAACACCTCGGCTATCCAGGCGAGCTGTATCCGGTCAACCCCAAGTACGACCAGGTGTGGGGCCGGTCCTGTCTTTCGTCGGTGCGGGAGCTGCCGAAGGCAGGAGTGGACCTCGCCGTGGTGGTCATCCCGGCTTCCGTCGCCGTGCGCGCGGTGGAGGAGAGCGGTAGGGCAGGGGTGCGCGCCGCGATGGTCGTCTCGAGCGGCTTCGGGGAGGCCGGGCCCGAGGGGATGAGGCTGCAGGAGGAGCTGCGCCCGATCGCCCGGCGGCACCGGATGCCGATCCTCGGGCCGAACGTCGAAGGGTTCGTGAACTACGTCGACCGGGTGGCGCCGTACGGGACGACGCCGCCCCCCGAGCCCATCCCGGGGACCGTCTCCGTCATCTCCCAGAGCGGAACGGTGGCCTGGACCATGGGCCAGATGGCCTCGGACCGTGGGCTGGGAGTCCGCATCATCCTGGGAGTGGGGAACGAGGCGGTGATCGGCCTCGGCGACATGTTCGCGTGGGCCGCCGCCGATCCGCACACGGCGTTCGTCGTCACCTACGTGGAAACGATGCGCGACGTCGAGGGGATGGGGCGAGGGCTCGACGCGCTTCGGGCCGCGGGCAAGCCCGTCCTGATGTGCGCGCCGGCGGGCCGGAGCGAGGCCTCGCAACGTTCGATCGTGGCCCACACGGGGGCCCTTGCCGGCGACGCTGCGCCCCGCGACGCGTGGCTGCGCGCGCACGGGGCGACGCTGATCGCGGACCCGGTGGAGCTGTTCGAGGCGGCCGTGATGCTCTCGTCACACCGAACGCTCCGTGTGCCCGGCGTCGCCGCGGCCCTTCAGTCCGGGGGGGCCTGCACGTTGTTCGCTGAGGCCGCCGCCGAGGCCGGCATCGAGCTCCCCGAGCTCGCCGGAGCGACGCGCCGCCGCCTCCGAGCGGCCCTACCGGCTTTCGCCGGGCAGAACAATCCGCTCGACGTCACGGGGCAGGCGGCCGTGGAGACCGAGATGTACGTGGGCGCGCTCGAAGCGCTGGCCGGGGACCCGCGGGTCGGGCTGGTGGCCTTCGACGCGTTCCCCCCTCGACTGGAGTCCGAGGGGGTGTGGGCCGAGCCGGTGCTTGCTCGGGTCCGCGAGATCCAGGAGGAAACGGGGGTGTCCTTTGCCTCGGTGTCCATGAGCCCTCTGTCGTACGGCAAGGCCGCGCGAACGTTCGTGGACCGGGCGGGGATCCCGTTCCTCCAGGGCCACCGGGCCGCCATGGGCGCCATCCGAGCCCTGGTGGACCTCCAGGATGCGGGGGCATCCTCGGTTCCGGTCGTTCCTCACCATCCCAACCGAGGACGGGCCCTTCGGGCGCTTCGGGGGATGGCCGGACCGTTGGACGAGGCCAGGGCGGCGACGCTGCTCGAGCTGTACGGGGTTCGACGGCCCGCCGAGCGAGCCGTCGACACGCCGGAGCAGGCGGCCGGGGCCGCGCGCGCCGTTGGGTTCCCCGTCGCCGTGAAGGCGCTCGCCCCGGAGTTGCCTCACAAGGAGCGACTGGGCGCGATCCGCTTGGGGTTGGCGGACGCGGCGGCAGTGACGGCGGCGGCGTCCGAGGTCTTGGGCGCGGCCCGGCGGGCCGGGGCCAGGCACCCTCAGTTGTTGGTGCAGCGGATAGTGCGCGGCACCGAGGTGTTGGTGGGCGCGGTCGTGGACGAGCGGTTCGGCCCGGTCGTCACCATCCGGCCGGGCGGCGCCCTCGCCGAGGCGGGGGAGGCCACGTTCATCGTCGCGCCGGTCACCCGCAAACAGGCCGGGCGGTTCGTGGAACGCCAGGCCCGGGCGTGTGGGCTAGATCCTCGGGTCGACGATCTGGCTGCCGTTGCCCGGGCGGTGGAGGGGATCGCTCGCGCGGCCGCCGACCTGCGTGGCAGGTTGGCCTCGCTCGAGGCGAACCCGCTGATCGTGACGAGCCGTGGGGCGGTCGCCGTGGACGCCCTGGCCGAAGCCCGGCCTCCGGCGTGATCTTCGGACTGACCGCGGCCCTCGGCTGGGGGGTGGCGGATTTCGGAGCGGCCGTGGTGGGCCGCCGCCTGGGGAGCGTCAGCACCGCCGTGACGGCACACATGGCCGGCCTCCTCACGTTGCTCGTCCTCATCGTCGGGCTCCGTCCGACCTGGAGCACTCCCGCCGTGGTGATCGCCTGGATGGTCGGGAACGGCATCATCGCGGCGGCCGCGTATCTCCTGCTGTACCGCGCACTGGAGCTCGGGCCGGTGGCGCTCGTGTCGCCGGTCGTCGCCGCCTACGCGGTCATCACGATCGCCCTCGCCGTCACCTTTCTCGGGGAGTCGCTCCCCGGCATCGTCACCATCGGCGCGTTCACGACGGTCGTGGGAGTCGTGCTGACGTCGACCGACCTTCGCAAGCTCGGCCGGCCCTCCCCGATCGGCCGCTCCGGGCTCCGGTACGCGATCGCGTCGATGGCACTGTTCGGCGTGGCGACCTTCCTCCTCGGCAGGTACGCGAAGGAGGTCGGGTGGCTGCCCGCCCTCACCCTGTCCAGGGCGTTCTCGACGGTATCCCTGGTGGGGGTGGCGTTGATCACTGGGGGCGCTCGACCCGCGCGCGGGGACGGCTCCGTGATTCCGGCCGTTGCAGGGGCAGCCCTCGTCGGTGTCATCGACGTCCTGGGCGGCGCGGCCTACGCTCGGGGGACCGAGCTCGGGTACCTGTCCATCGTCTCGGCGGCGTCGGCGACCTTCCCGCTCATCCCCGTGGTGGGCGGGATCGTCCTGCTCCGCGAGCGGCCCGCGGCCAGCCAGCTGACCGGCATCGCGCTGGTCGTCGGGGGACTCCTCCTGCTCGGCGGGGGCTGAGGAACTCGCGTCACCGGATGACGGAGTAAGGTTGCGCCGTGCCCAGGGTCTCTCAGGTAGGTCGCGGGCAGTGAGCGATCCCTTCGAGACGGCCGCCCAGACCGCACGCCTGGCCGCGGAGCGCGACGTCCCCCTCCGCCTCATCGGAGGCCAGGCCATCCGGCTGCTCACGCCGGACTTTCCTCCGCGCGCTCGAACCGGCCAGGACATGGATTTCGCCTCCGTGTCCTCGGCGAAGGGAGCGGTGATGGAGTTCCTTGCCGGGCAGGGCTTTCAGGGGGACAAGCGCTTCAACACGATGCACGGGCACAAGCAGATGTACTTCACAACCCCCGACGGCGGCACGAGCGTCGACATCGTGATGGACCAGCTCAACATGTGCCACGTCCTGACGTTCAAACACCGCATCTCCCGGATGCCGTACACGCTCGACGTTGCGGACCTACTGCTATCCAAGCTCCAAGTCGTCGAGCAGAACGAGAAGGACGTTCAGGACATCGTGTACCTGCTGGCCGAGTTTCCGATCGCCGAGGGGGACGAGCCCGGGACGATCGGGATCGGCCGCTTCTGTCACATCGTCTGCGAGGATTGGGGGTGGTGGCGGACCGTGACCCGCAACCTCGATCGGCTCGTCGAGCTCGTGGGGGGCAATCTCCGTTCCCTGGTGCCGGCGACCGCCCGTTTCGACCCGGTCGATCAGGCCACGATCCTCCTCGGCCAGGCGGACACCGCACCGAAGACCCTAAAATGGAAGCTTCGCTCCAAGGTCGGCGAGCGTGTGCAGTGGTACGAGCTACCGGAGGAGATCGCGCACTGAGCGGCCGGTCCTGGCTTGCGCCGCAACCAGGGGTGGTCGAGACTGTGCGCGGCGGCTAAAGGGGGGGCATGCCCAAGATCTTCTACGCCACGGATGTCCACGGCTCCGAGGTCTGCTGGCGGAAGTTCCTGAACGCCGGACCGTTCTACAAAGCGGACATCCTCATCCTGGGCGGCGACATCACCGGCAAGGCCATCGTCCCCATCGTCGAGAGCGACGGGAAGTGGGAGACGACCCTCCAGGAGTACCACGAGGTCCTCGAGTCGGAGGAAGAGGTCCAGGCGATCGAGAAGAAGATCATCAATCGCGGCTACTACCCCGCCCGCATGTCTCGCCAGGAGTACCTGGCCCTGAAGGGCGACGAGAAGCTCGTGGACGCGAAGTTCAAGGAGGTCATGCTGGCCACGGTGGAGCGGTGGATGAGCATCGCGGAGGAGAAGCTCGCCGGCAAGGACATCCGGTGCTTCCTGTGCCCCGGCAACGACGACATGTTCGAGGTCGACAAGGTGATCGAGAAGTCCAACGAGGTCGAGATGGGGGAGGCCCGAACGCTTGACGTGGGCGGGTTCACCATGGTGTCGATGGGGTGGACCAACCCCACGCCCTGGAACACCTACCGGGAGGCCCCCGAAGAGAAGCTCAGGGAGCGGATCGACCGCATGCTCAAAGATGCCCCGGACTTCCGACGGACCATCTTCAACTTCCATGCCCCGCCGTATGGCTCCAACCTCGACGAGGCCCCCGCACTCGACGCGGATATGAAGTTCATCGCTGGAGGGCGAGCCATGCGGGCGGTCGGCTCCAAGGCCGTCCGCGACTCGATCATGGAGTACCAGCCGCTCATGTCCTTGCACGGACACATCCACGAGAGCAAGGGCGGGGTGAAGCTGGGCAAGACCCTGGCCGTCAACCCGGGGAGCGCGTACGAGGAGGGCACGCTGCAGGCCGCGATCATCGACCTCGACCCCAAGAAACTGAGGATCAAGAACTATCAGTTGGTGAACGGATGACGTCGGCTCGAGCCAAGGAGGGCACGAGATGGCCGCGGTAGGCGAAGCACCGACCCTGTTCCTCAGGAAGGCCACCGGCTTGGTCAAGGGGTGGTCGAAGTTCGACGCCTTCCTCTACTCGTTCATGTCGGTCAACTTCGTCACGCTCGGACTGTTCTTCGCCCTCTCCGTCCTGGCGTTCGTCCCGGCGGGACAGGTCCTTCCGGCGCTCCTGATCTCGGGCGTGTTCATCACGTTCCTGGTGATCACCTACGCGGGGATGATCTCGGTGATGCCCCGCGCCGGCGGTGACTACGTGTGGCAGAGCCGGGTGCTCACCGGCGGGGTGGCGTTCGTGCTCTCCGTCACCGGCTGGTGGTTCATCCTGTGGTACTGGGCCCCCGTCTACGGCAACATCCTGAACGTCGAGGTCTTCCAGCCGCTCGCGGCGATCTTCAAGGCGGACGGGCTGCTCACGTTCCTCACCGGCAAGAACGGCCTGTTCACCGTGATCCTGATCACGGTCGTGCTGGCCGGCTTCCTCGTCTCCCTGGGGATGGAGGGCTACGCCAAGGTCCAGAAGTACTGCTTCTACATCGGCTTCATCGGGCTCGCCATCATGTTCCTCGTGATGCTGTTCGGCTCGCGAGCGGGGTTCGAGAGCGCGTTCAACCAGGAAGCGCAGAACCTCTTCGGCGTGAACAACGCCTATGCCCAGACGATCAAGGACGCGGGCGGGGCGAACGTGGTCCCGAACCTCGGGTTCTCGCCGCTCTTCGGCGACACCCTCCTCCTGATCCCCTTCCTGTGCTTCTGGATCCTGTGGCCGAACTGGGGTGCCACCCTGTACGGCGAGGTCCGGGGGGCAAGTGACTTCAAGCGGGTCATGACCGGCATGATGTGGGGCCTGTGGGTCACGATCGCCGTCGCGCTCGTCTTCCTCCTGCTGGCCTCGAAGTTCTTCGGCTGGCAGTGGTTCAACGCAGCGAACCTCAACTACTGGAACGTCGTCTACGGGCTGGGGAAGTCGCCCATCCCGATCTGGTCGTACCCGCCGCTGCTCGTCAGCTTCTATTTCCACAACGCGATCGTGCAGGCGATCATCGTCCTGATGTTCGGAGCCTGGTTCCTGGGGTGGGCCGGGACGCTGTTCCTGTCGTCCACGCGGGTGATCTTCGCGGCCGCATTCGACCGGATCCTGCCCGAGCGGGTAGCGGATGTGTCGGAGCGACGGCACGTGCCGGTGTGGGCGCTCGTCTTGATGCTGGTGCCCTCGATCGGCGTCGGCGCCCTGTACGCGTACACGAGCAACTTCGCCACGTACATCCTGGACGCTACCCTGGTCATCGCGGTGACGTTCTTCGGGACGGCGATCGCCGCGGCGATCCTGCCGTGGCGCAAGAAGACCCTCTACCAGAACTCGCCGATCGCGAGGTACACCGTCGCCGGGATCCCTCTCATCACCGTGTCGGGTGTGATCACCGCCCTGTTCCTCGGGTTCAACCTGTGGAAGTGGTTCGAGGACGACCTGTACGCGGTGAACAACAAGGACTCGCTGTACTTCATGGGCGGCATGTATCTCTTGGCGCTGGTCATCTACGTCGTGGCCAAGATCTACCGGAGGAGCCAGGGGATCGACCTGAGCGCGATCCACCGGGAGATCCCGGTGGAGTAGTCGACGGATGGTCGAGGTCTCCCCCGTCCGCACGTACGAGACTCCCACGCGCCTGGTCCACGGGATCGGCGCGTTGAGCACGCTGGGCCGGGAGGCCCGAGCCCTGGGGATCACTCGCCCCCTCCTGGCAACCGATCAGGGGATCGTGAAGGCCGGCCTGCTCGACGAGGCCGTGAAGGTCCTTCGTGACGCGGACATTGACCCCGTGGTCTTCGATCGAGTCAGGGCGAACCCCGCCATCGAGCTGGTGGACGAGGGGGCCCGGTTCTATGGGTCGGAGCGCTGTGACGGGCTGATCGGGCTCGGCGGTGGGAGCTCGATGGACACGGCCAAGGGGATCGGCGTGGTTGCCGTCCACGGCGGCTCCATCCTGAACTACGAGTACGGGCGGGACCCCATCGCCCACCGGATCCCGCCCATGATCGCCATCCCCACCACCGCCGGGACGGGGAGCGAGGTCACGCTGTGGGCGGTGATCACCGATCCCGACCGGAAGATCAAGTTCAACGTGGGGGGCACGCCGAACATCGCGTCCTGGGTGGCCGTGATCGACCCGGCCCTCACGGTGAACCTGCCTCCCGGCGTCACCGCCGGCACCGGCATGGACGCCCTGGCCCACGCGGTCGAGTGCTACACGATGGACTACCACCAGCCGTTTACCGACGCGGTCGCGTTGGAGGCGATCGACTACGTCGGCTCGTGGCTCCGTCGTGCAGTCGAGGACGGGCACGACCTCGAAGCCCGATCCCACATGAGCATGGCTGCCATGCTCGCCGGGCTGTCGTACGGGGTCGATTCGGCCGGGGCAAATCATGCAATGGCTCAGTCGGCAGGCGGGGTGCACGACGTGCCGCACGGTGACCTGGTGGGTCGGTTGCTCGGCCCGGTGGTCGAGTTCAACGTCCCGGGAACCCCCGAGCGGTTCGCCCGGATCGCCCAAGCCCTTGGGAAGGACACACGGAACACGACGGTGAACCAGGCGGCCGACCTGGCGGTGGAGGAGGTCTACGCGCTCACCCAGGACGTCAAGATCCCTACGCTCCAGTCGCTGGGGTTCTCGACCGAGGAGGTCCCGATGCTGGCGAAGATCGCCTTCGACGACCCCCAGACCGTGGGGAACCCGCGCGAGCTCGACGTCGGCTCGTACGAGGAGATCTGGAAACGCGCCTTCGACACCGGGAAGGGGTGAGGAGTCCCGAGGTGCCCGACGATCTGAAGTTGCTGATCGGTGGGAAGTGGGTGGATTCGGCCTCCGGTGCGACGTTCGAGGCCACCAGCCCTTCCACGGGCGAGGTCATCGCCAGGGTCCCCCAAGGGGCGCGCGAGGACGCACAGCGGGCCATCGCCGCCGCTAAGGACGCGTGGCGAGACTGGGCGTCACGCTCCGCGTTCGAGCGCGCGGCGGCCATGCGGCGGATGGCGGAGATCGTGGAGGAGCGGCGGGACGACCTGGCCCGGACCCTCTCGCTCGACCAGGGAAAGCCACTCCGGGCCGAGGCGAACGACGAGGTAGAGGAGCTGATCGCCTACTTCGAGATGGCATCGGCCGACGCCACGCGGATGGAGGGGCTGATCCCCCCCTCGGTGGATGCCGGCAAGCGCGTGCTCGTGTTCCGGGTGCCTCGAGGCGTGGTGGGCGTGATCAGCCCGTGGAACTGGCCCTACACGATGCCCGGCGAGCTCCTCGCGCCGGCGCTGGCGTGCGGGAACGCGGTGGTGTGGGTGCCCGCGCCCAGCACGTCCGTCTGCGCCGTGAAGCTCGCCGAGTGCATCGAGGACGCCGGCCTTGCCCCCGGAGTGTTCAACATGGTCACCGGGCCCGGCCCGGTCGTCGGCGATGAGATCGCCGCGAACCCGGGGACGCATGCCGTGGGGTTCATCGGATCCATCGCCACCGGGCACCGGGTCGCGGAGCGGGCAGCGGGCAAGGAGCTCCTCCTGGAGATGGGAGGCAACGGGCCGCTGGTGATCCTCGAGGACGCCGATCTCGACGCGGCCGTGGCCGGAACGCTCACAGCGTGCTTCCTGAACGCCGGACAGAGCTGCACGGCGGGGGAGCGGATCCTGATCCACGAGTCCGTCCACGACGAGTACGTGAGGAAGCTGCGGGCCGCGATGGACGGTGAGATCCGCCTGGGCGACCCGTTCGACGAGGCGACGACGATGGGTCCGTTGAACAATCCGCCCGTCGCGGACAAGACTGAGCAGCACGTCGCCGACGCGGTGGACGGAGGGGCGGAGGTGCTGGTGGGGGGGAAGCGCGCGCCGCACCTGGGGAGCGAGCTGTTCTTCGAGGCCACTGTGGTCGACGGCGTGACCGATGAGATGGCGATCGCCCGGGAGGAGACGTTCGGGCCGGTGGTCCCGGTCTCCACCATCCGAAACGAGGAGGAGGCCGTGTCGATCGTGAACGGCTCGCCCTACGGCCTCCTGTCCGCGGTATTCACCCGGGACCTCCGGCGGGGGCTTCGGTACGCGGAGGCCGTGCGGACCGGCTGGGTGAACGTGAACGAGGGGACGAACTACTGGGAGTCCCACCTTCCCTTCGGCGGCGCCGCCGGGTCGGCGAGCGGCGTGGGACGGGTCGGCGGCCGGTTCTCCATGGAGCGACTGACCGAGCTCAAGACCGTGGTCGTCGGCCTGGAGTAGCCGGACTGACGTTAGCCTGGAGCGGATGGCACCGTTCCGCAGGAGGCCCAGGGGCGAGGCGACCCGGATCTTCTTCGCCGCCGACATCCACGGCTCCGCCCCCGTGTTCCGGAAGTTCCTCAACACACCCGGGTTCTATGGCGTGGA
>JBIOXZ010000105.1:0-5799 GCA_044869895.1 Actinomycetota bacterium
CGGCGGGGCGGCACCCCGCGACTCGACCTCCTCACCAATCAGGATCCGAAGGACGTTGGGGAAGTCGAGGCGGTGGCTGCCGGCCCCGTACCCGATGGACTGCACCGACATCAGGGGAAGCTCCCCGTAGCCCTCGACCGTCGCCGCGAGGATCGCGGCGCCGGTCGGCGTCACCAGCTCCACGGGCACGCCCTTCGAGTACAGGGGCGCGCCGCGCAGCAATTCGACCACGGCCGGCGCCGGGATCGGCATCGCGCCGTGGTCGGTCCTGGTCATGCCGAGACCGGTGGGGACCGCGGAGGAGAAGGCTCGCTCCACCCCGAGCATCGTGAGGGCGAGCGCGGTGCCCGCGATGTCGACGATCGAGTCGACCGCACCCACCTCGTGGAAGGTGACCAGATCGATCTCCTTTCGGTGCACGCGGGCCTCGGCTTCGGCCAGCCGCCGGAAGATCCGCTGTCCCAGATCGAGCGCGTCGGGAGGGAAGTCCGCTGAGTCCAGAAGGGCGCGGATGCTGGCGTAGGTGCGGATGATTCCCGCGGCCGTGGCCCTGACCTCCACCCGCTTCGCGTGGAGACCGTTCATCTCCACGTCCTGGACCTCGATGTCGAACGGCTCGAGGGGCAGCTTGGCCAGCTCCTCGCGGAGCAGGTCGAAATCCGCCCCGGCGTCGATCAGGGCCCCGAGGGCCATGTCGCCGGAGATTCCGGCGATGCAGTCGAAGTAGGCCAGCCGCACCGGCTCAGCCCCGGTTCCGGACCATGCGGTGCGCGACGAGGGCTGCTCCGAAGCCGTTGTCGATGTTGACCACCGACACGCCGGGAGCGCAGGCGTTCAGCATGGCCAGCAGCGCGGCTAGGCCGTCGAAGGACGCGCCGTACCCGACGCTGGTGGGGACGGCCACGATCGGCTTGGAGATCAGACCGGCCACCACCGACGGGAGTGCGCCGTCCATCCCGGCGACCACGACGGCGACGTCGGCGGCTTCCATCTCCTCCCGGCGTTCGAGCACCCGGTGGATCCCGGCCACCCCGACGTCGGTGACCCGCGCCACGTCGAGTCCGAGGGCATCCGCCGCCTCGGCGGCCTCGTCCGCGACCGGGAGGTCGGCGGTGCCGGCGGACACGACGCACGCCACTCCCAGCGCACGGTCCCCCTCCGCGCGTTTGGCCACCACGAGGCGGGACCGAGGGTGGTAGGTCGCGTCGGGGATGGACTCCATGAGCGCATGGAACTGCTCCGGGGCGGCCTTCGTGACGAACACGGCGCCCGACGCACGTGCCACGAGCGCCGCCGCCGTGTCGCGCACCTGCCCAGGCGTCTTCCCCGGCGCATACACGGCTTCGGCCTGGCCGGTTCGGAGCTCGCGGTGGTGATCGATGGTGGCATCGGACAGATGCTCGTGTGGAAGGTCCCGAAGGTCCTCCAGGGCCCGGTCCACCGAAAGGGCGCCCGAAGCCACTCGGTCGAGCAAGTCGGACAGGCGGCGTTCGTCCACGAGGGCGTTGATTGTATACTCCGACTCTTGCAGAAGCCCAGGTAGACGGGCCTATTTCAGAATGGAGGTCCCAACCGCGTGACCTTCTCCGCCAAGACGCTCAGCCTGCTGGTCCTGATCGGCATGGGGCTGTCCGGATTGGCGCTGCTGGTCACGGCGACCGGCTCGGGGAGGCGGACCCGCGAGACTCGGGGACCGATCCACCTCGACGACGCGCTCCGAGGCATCCTGGAAGGGCAGGGGCGAGCCATCCAGAGGCTGGAACGCGCCGTTCGAGGGCTTCAGCGGCTGGACGGTCAGAGAAAGGAGTCCATCGAGGCGGCGGTGCGAAACGTCGGGCTCGTTCGATACGACGCGTTCGAGGACGTCGGCGGCCGCCTCTCGTTCTCGTGTGCGCTGCTGGATGACAAGGGGAACGGCGTGGTGGTCACGTCCATCAATGGGCGGCAGGACACACGGGTGTATGCCAAGCCGGTGATGGCGAGGAAGAGCGGCTACAACCTCTCCGTCGAGGAAGAGGAAGCGATCAGGCAGGCGATGGCTGGGCCCCGAGAGGCGGTGAAGGCCAGATGATCTGGAGGCGGGAAGATCGTGAGGAACCCCGGAGGGAGGAAGCTCGCCGGGAAGACGGCAAGCGCTACGAGGGCCGGCATGAGGCACGAGGTGCCGAGCCGGAGCGGGAGGATATCGGGGTCCGAAACGAGGACGTTCAGATCCGCGAGACGCGCAAGGGGGTGCGACGCATGGCGGAACAGGGTGGAGAGGTGACGATCATCGGCGCCGGGGCCAAGCTCGAGGGCACCGTCGTCTCCGCGGGGTCCCTCCGCGTCGACGGCCAGGTGAAGGGGCAGATCAACGCCGACGGCGACGTAATGCTGGCGCCGCACAGCCAGGTGGACGCGGACATCAAGGCACAGAACGTGTCGGTGGCCGGACGGTTCAAGGGGAGCCTCCAGGCCAAGGGACGGGCCGAACTGAACCGGGGCGGCCGCGTGGAGGGCACCATCACCTCGAAGACGTTGGTCGTCGAGGAGGGGGGGATCTTCCAGGGGCAGAGCATCATGGATCAGCAGGCCGGGCCCAAGGCTCAGGCCGGACCTGCTCACGGCCCCAAGGCTCAGGCGCAACCGGCACAGGAGGCGAAGGTCTAGCCGGCGTGCTCGACGTCAGGGCAATCCGCGAGAACCCGGAGCACGCTCGAAAGGCCCTGGCGCGCCGGGGGATGGCGGAGTCGATCGACGAGCTGCTGGAGCTCGACGAGCGTCGTCGCGAGCTGACCGCCCGGGTCGAGCAGCTCCGGGCGGAACAGAACCGGGCGTCCAAGGCGATCGGCAAGGCTCAGGCAAATGAGCGCACGGGGCTGATCGAGGAGGTCTCGAAGGTCTCAGCGGCGATCGATCGGCTCGAGCCCGAGCTCGAGGAGGCGGAGAGTCGTCTGGCCGATGCCCTGGCCCGAGTCCCCAATTTCCCCGATGAATCCGCGCCCGACGGGTTCACTGAGGAGGACGCCGTCGAGGTTCGCCACCGCGGCGAGCCGCCTCAGCTTGGATTCGAGCCACGCGACCACGTCGCGCTCGGCGAGGGCCTGGGGATGCTGGACGTCGAGCGGGCCGTGCGCACCAGCGGCTCGAGATTCGTGTACCTGCTCGGTGACATCGTGCACGTCCAGTTCGCCCTGGTCCGCCACGCGCTCGACATCCTGACGGCCAAGGGGTTCCTGCCGGTCATCCCACCGGTGCTGGTTCGGGAGGAGGCCATGTTCGGGACGGGGTTCCTCCCCACCGATGCTGTGAACATCTACGTCACGCGAGAGGACGACCTGTACCTCGTCGGGACGTCCGAAGTCTCGCTCGCCGCCTTCCACATGGGCGAGATCCTCGACGAGTCGTCCCTGCCGATCCGGATGGCCGGGTACTCGACGTGTTTCCGGCGTGAGGCCGGTTCCTACGGCAAGGACCTCGGGGGGATGTTCCGGGTCCACCAGTTCGACAAGGTCGAGATGTTCAGCTTCACCCGACCCGAGGACTCGAGGGACGAGCACGAGTTCCTCGTCGGCGTCGAGGAAGAGATCGTGGGCAACCTCGACCTTCCCTATCGGGTGGTGAACATCGCCGCGGGCGACCTGGGATTGGCTGCGGCCAAGAAGTACGACATCGAGGGGTGGCTGCCGGGTCAGGCCCGGTACCGGGAGCTCACGTCGTGCTCGAACTGCACCGACTACCAGGCCCGGAGACTCCAGACGCGCGTTCGCCGCGGGGACGGCTCGATCGAGGTCCTCCACACGCTGAACGGGACGGCCACGGCCGTCGGGCGGACCCTCATCGCCATCTTGGAGAACCGCCAGCGCCAGGACGGGTCGGTTGAGCTGCCGAAGGCCCTGTTCCCGTACCTGCCCGAGTCCCTCCGCGTGCTCGCGCCGAAGGATGGCTAGGCCCGGTCGAGATCGGGCCCCAAGCGGCCCAGCACGGCCTGGTACCGGCCCTCGAGGTCCCGGAGGTTCTCCTCGGCCTCCTTGCGCGCCGTGATGTCCAGCGCGACACCGTGCCAGAAGCGGGGGGCGCCGGACTCGTCGGTCACGAGAACCGCCTGGCTGTGGATCCACACCACGTGGCCATCCTTGGCCACGACCCGAAATTCCTGATCGAACGGCTCACCCGTCCGCTCGGCGTGCTCGTTCGCCGCCAGGACCCGATCTCGGTCGTCCGAGTGCAGCATGCGGGCGAGGTGCCCAGGGTCGTCGATCAGCTCCTGGGGCGTATATCCGAGGATCGGCTCACTCTGGGGACTGACGAAGGTGAGGTGGCTCGAGCGGGGATCGCCCGGAGAAGGCGTCTCGATGAAGGTCATCGCGGGGATCTGCTCCACCAGGGTCCGGTACCTGACTTCCGCCATCGTGGCCTTGGACTCGGCCGCCCGGGCGCTCGCCTCCGCCTCCTTCCTCGAGGTGATGTCGACCAGCACCCCGTGGAATGTCTTCGGCCGCCCCGCCTCGTCGCGGTCGAGGAGCACGGCCTCGTCCAGGATCCAGACGATCTGGCCGTCCTTTGCCAAGTACCGGGCCTCGGCGCTGAAGGACTCCCCGGTCGTCTGGGACCGGAGTGTGTCGGCCATCACGCGCGGACGGTCGTCGGGATGGAGCCGAGACATCCAGAGGTCTGACGTGCCCCACTCCTGCGGCGTGTACCCGAGGAGCCGCTCGATCTGGGGGCTGGTGTAAACGATCTGGCCGGTCTCCTGTCCCACCTCCCAGACGTAGGGAACCGCCGGAATCTGTTCGGCCAGCATCCGATACTTCCGCTCGGCAGCGCGATGCTCCTCCTCGGCCCGACGGCGCTCCGCGATCTCCAGGGCCATCATCTCGTTCGCCTCTTCCAGCTCGTGCGTGCGGAGCAGGACCCGGAGCTCGAGGTCGTCACGGGCCCGGCGAAGCTCCTCCTCCGCTCGCTTCAGCTCGGTGATGTCGAGCTGCACGCCCTGCCAGTGCAGCGCTCGCCCGTCCAAGTCGCGAACCAGCGTGGCGACGTCCCGGAACCACACGGCCCGTCCGTCGCTCGCGATCAGGCGGTACTCGCGGCTCCAGGGTTGTCCAGTCTCGTTGGCTGCGTCGTGGGCGGCCAGGGTCAGCTCCCGGTCATCGGGATGCAGGAGCTCCATCCAGATATCCGGTTGATCAAGCCATTCCTCGCGGGGATAGCCGAGCGCTCGCTCCACCTGCGGGCTCACGTAGAGGGTGCGCCGGTCGTCGTCCGGCGCTACCAGGTACACGACCGCCGGCACGTTCTCGACGAGCGCCCGATACTTCTCCTCGGCCCCCCGGAGCGCCTGCTCGGCCTCCTTCCGAGCCGTGACGTCGTGGAGCACGCCCTGCCAGGCTCGGATCCCACCATCGCGGCCTCGCACGGGCACGCCCTCGTCGCGAACCCAGAGCCACCGCCCCGACCGGTGCCGGACCCGGTACTCGCACTGGAACGCCTCCCCGTTCGCCCTGGCCGCCGCCCAGGCCTCGGCCACCAGCGAGCGATCCTCGGGGTGGGTGTTGTCCCGCCAGAGCTCCGGCCGAGCAAGGTAGGCGGAGGACGGATAGCCGAAGATCCGCTCCGATTGGGGGCTGATGTAGAGGGAGTCGGGACGCTGCTCGTCCGAATCGATGTAGACCACGGCGGGGACCTGCTCCACCAGGGCCCGATAGAGAGCCTCGAAGGACTCGAAGAGGCCCTCGGCGTGCGGACCATCGGCGGGATGGGTCTTCGGCATGGGGCGATATCTTCCCTGCGGCGCCGGTGGGCGACAAGCAGCTACGC
>JBIOXZ010000106.1:0-3474 GCA_044869895.1 Actinomycetota bacterium
GTCATCTGACGGGCGTAGCGCATCACGGCGTCGACGTACTCCGGCACCGGGTTGTAGTGATAGAGCGCGATCCGGTAGTTCCCCGGCGCGCCCGAGGCGTGCAGGTAGTTCGCCGCCCCGAGGATCGCGTCGTGTGGGTCGTGCACGTCGCCCCCCAAGCCATAGGCCGCCCACGTCGAGGAGATGAACTGCATGGGACCCTGCGCGCCGGCTGAACTCGCCGACACGACCCGTCCGAACTTGGACTCCGTGTAGTTCACGGCGGCCAGGACCTGCCAGGTCACGCCGAAGCGCTCTTCCGCCTCGCGGTAGAACCCCAGCAACACCCCGGGCGGCTCGGGCGCCTGCGTCCTGATCAGGCCGGGTCGGGAGACCGGGCCTGCAAGGGACAACAGATCCGATCCCGCCGCCACGTTGATCCGGGCCTCCCTGGCCACGGACGCACTGAGACGGGCCACGACGTCTCGAGCCAGCGCCGGATCCCGGGCCAGCATCCGGTAGATGCGCTGCTGGAACAGGGCCAGCAGCTGGACATCGAGGGGGGCCCGCCCGCTCGAGACATCACCCTCGGTCGTCCATCGATCGATGGCCGCGCGGAGCGACCGAGTGGTGGCGTCGAGCGCCCGGGCCAGGCGGTCCGGGGCCCGGGGGATCCAGGCGTCGGGCTGAGGCAGGGGACTCGATTGGTGTGGGCATGGGCAGTCCGTCTGGGGCGAGGTCATGGTGGCCGGAGAAGATGCGGCTCTCGGCGAGCCGTCGGACTCACGCAACGCGTCCGCACGACCTCCACAGGATGCAGTGATCACGGACAGAGCGAGGCCGACGGCGAGGGCGGGCATCCGGCTCGTTCGCGTCACGACGTCCCCTTGTAGTTCGCGATGGCGTGCAGCTCGTGCTCGACCTCCACGAGGTCGGCCTGGTCCCTCATCACCACGTCGATGGGCTTGTACGCCGACGGGTGCTCGTCGAGCAGCTGCTTCGCGAACTGCCGCTGCCACGACGTATCGCCCATCACCGGATCGAAGTCCTCGACCGAGAGCGTGGAGCGGGCCCGACGACGGGACATGACTCGGCCCGCTCCATGCGCACAGGACTCGTAGGCATCGGGGTTGCCGAGCCCCCGGACGACGAAGCTCGCCTGTCCCATCGCTCCCGGGATCAGACCGTAGTCGTCTACTCCCGCACGGATGGCTCCCTTGCGGGTGATCCAGACCCGGCGCCCCTGGTGCTCCTCGAGCTCGGTGTAGTTATGGTGGCAGTTCACGGTCAGGCCGCCGTCGACCCACCGGCCGAGGACCCCGACGAGCAGGTCATGGGTGGCGCCGAGCATCAGGCGCCGGTTCTCCATGGCGTACCGCTGCGACCACCTGAGGTCGCGGAGGTAGTCGTCGAACTCCTGCGTACCGCCCTCGAACCAGGAGAGCTCGTAGTCCTCGAGGGCGAGGCCCCGGCGCTTGGTGATCTCCTTGGCCAGGCGAGTATGGATCGTGGCGAGCTTGTTCCCTGCGCCGCGCGACCCCGAGTGCAGCAGGATCCAGACCAGGCCCCTCTCGTCGAAGGCCAACTCGACGAAATGGTTGCCCGAGCCGAGCGTCCCAAGCTGGGCCATGGCCTGCTCCACCTTCCCCAACGTCGGGGGCGGCGGATGTGCGTCGAACCACGCTCGCGACGCCTCGGAGGGCTCCGCATGCCAGCGGCCAAGGCCGGCGGGCACGGCATCACGCATCCCCGCAACCCATCGGGCCAGGTGCTCCGGGGTCAACTCCTCTCGATGAAGCCCCAGCTGCCGAGCGGCCATCCCGCACCCGATGTCCACCCCAACCGCGGACGGGATCACCGCGTCGCGGGTCGGGATCACCGTTCCGATGGTCGCACCCATCCCCAGGTGGGCGTCGGGCATGAGCGCCAGGTGCCCATCCAGGATCGTCAGGCGGGAGGTCCGTTCGGCCTGCGCCCGCGTCTCATCGTCGAGGATCGAGGCCCATGAGTAGAGGGTGTCGCTCAGCTTCTCCATGATTCCGCTCCATGCGCTCCGTCGCGGAGACGGCGGTGGGTGGTGTCCCAGTCTCTCAAAACCGAAAACACCGTCCTCGTCGGAGCCAGTAGGCTTGGGCCATGAGGGAAGGCGGCGGGATCGCCACCGGCATCGGGTTCGCGGTGTTCCTCTACCTGCTGCTGCTGCCGCTCCTGCTCGTCGTGTTCCTGTACGCGTTCTTCAGCATCTACGCCATGACGAAGGGAAGCGCGTTCGGCGCAGCCACCATCAACCTTCCGGTGTGGTTCGCGGGCGTGGCAGTGATCCCCGCATTGCTCGTCGCACTGCTCATGGGCGTGGTGTCGGTGATCGGTCGATCGTTGCACCCGTCGCGCCGGCGCCGGCGGCGCGAAGCCTGACCGCGGGCATCAGAGCCTTCAGGAGAGCGCGGCGACCGCGTCCTCCTCCAGGATGCTCAGATAGGCGTACAGCGCGAGGGTCTCGGCCCGGGGGTCGTCGGGGTGTATGTCGAGCTCGCTCAGGTCCTCCTGGACGTCGAGGCGGGTCCCGAGCACCAGCCGAAGGTTGTTGATGGCGGACAGCCAGGCCAGGAGCTCATCCTCCGAGAGCCTGTCAGAGTCGATCGTCCGCTCCATGACCTCGATCGCGGCCAGGCGCTCCGCCATCAGGTCGTCGCGAACCATCCCGTCGTACTCGGCCGCCTTCTGCGGATCGTCCGGATACGCTGGCGGGAAGAGCCGACGGAGATTCGGGTCCGCGGCCGCCTCCCCTCCGGTCAGCAGCTGCCGCAGCTGGGCCGGGAGCGAGCGCAGGACGTCGCGCTCGGCCCCGGTGATACGGAGGGCGAACCGACCCCCCCGGACACGCTTGACCCTTGCCGGCGGCATTCAGCGATCCTTCTGCATGGTTGCCCACAACCCATACGCGTGGAGCCTGGACACGTCGAACTCGCACTTCTCCCGCGTGCCGTGCGACACCGCGGCCTTCCCCTTGTGATGGACGTCGAGCATGAGCTTCGTCGCCTTGTCCCGGCTATAGCCGAACAGCTTCTGGAAGACGAAGACCACGTACGACATCAGGTTGATGGGGTCGTTCCACACGATCACGACCCAGGGGATCTCGGGTTCGACGATCTTCTCGTCGATGGGCTCGTCGATCTCGACCGGTCGAGTCTCGACGGGAGCGGTCTCCGTCGTTGCATGGGAACGCATGCCGAACACGATACGGCCCACTGCCTCGGGAGGGCCTGGTGGCCGGCGCGTCCTAGCTCACGTCTGCGAGATTGGAGAGAAGATCGCGTCCCACTCTTCTCGCTCCTCCTCGCTCCGGAGATCACGGGCGAACGACGTTGAAGCGAGAATCTCCTCGTCCGGGAACGTGAAGCGGTTCTCGGCCGTCGCCGCGAGCTTGTTGGCGTACCCCTTGAAACCGTCGTCGCGTGCGGCGTCTGCCTCGCCGAGGATGAGCTCTCTCACTCC